>JAOASJ010000015.1 GCA_030158725.1 Bacteroidia bacterium | reverse complement strand
TAAGAAACCAATCTGAATTACTATTCAGAAAATCAATCTACAAAGATTGAGGCTTGCGTATAAATCTTCCTAATAGAATTAAAAGCGCTATTAATAAGGCAGAATAGTAAGCTACTTTTCCAATGATATTGCCATATTTTACATAAAAGGTAATTTTATTGTTAGGGGTAATATTGCATTTAAAAGCAGTTCTCTCGTTGTATTTGGTTCTATGGGTAATATTGCCAAATTCATTTATTCTCGCAGAAATACCAGTGTTGGCGCTTCTCACCATTTGACGACGGGTTTCAATACATCTAATAGCGCCATAGAGCAAGTGTTGTTTATGTCCTTGTGTTTCTCCCCACCATCCATCATTTGTAATAACCGATAAAGCTTCAGCGCCATCATTTACAAAGTCATTGGTGTAATCACCATAAATTGATTCATAACAAATAAGTGGCGCAATTTTTACCCCATTGTGTAATTTGAAATTAATGGCCTTTTCACTGGTTCCCAAACTGCCTGAGGTGCCACCCAAATTAATGCTCAGTTTTTCGAGGAATTCAAAGGGCATTTTTTCGACACCTGCTACCAGTTTAGACTTGTGGTAAATTTCAGCAACCGAATCGTTTTTAATATTAAGTGCCGTGTTATAGCTATCGTACCATTGCGATGAAAATTCATCGAACCGAGCAGTTTTTGACGGTCTGTCTTTAGAATTGTTAGGATACAATACAAATGATTCAGCCCCAGCAATGATGCATAAATTTGAGTCTATGCTCAATTTTCGTAAGGGATTGATTAATCCATAATTGTTAAAAGATGCTTCATTGTTGAAGCCAACTATTGCAGTTTCGGGGAATAATAACAACTTGGTATTAGAACTTATCAAAGGCAAGGCAGAATCGAGACCACATTCCAATTGGATTTCAGGTTCTAAATAGTGGCTCCCGTCAGAGAACTTTTCGGTATAAGGGTCGATATTGGGTTGAGTAACCACACATTCAAATGAATTGGAGTTGCCTTTTATAATGCGAATGTTGTTAAATGCACAAATAGAAGAAATTCCAGCGAATAGCACAGTCAATGAAATTGGCATCCATATACGTTTTACTTTCCCTTCAACTATGAAATGTAAAATCCAAACATTTACTATAAGTATGAGCAAACTGCCACCCATTTCACCTGTGTATTCATACCATTGTATATAATTTGGTAAAGCGGCCAAGCCTTTGCCTAAGGTAAGCCATGGCCAAGAGGCATTCCAATTAAAATGCAAATATTCCATGCCCAAATACAAAGGAATAAACAAGAAGTATGATGTTTTTGGGAAAAGCTTATTGGCATGTGTAAACAATACGAATGGAACACTCATGAAAAGTGTATTGACAAACAGCATCATCAAACAACCTGTTGGACTTGCATTCCAAACCCACCAAGTGGTTGCAATATTCCATGTAAGAATACTGAGGCAAGCATAAAGCCAAAATTTCAAGTTCTTTTTGTTTTCATCTTTTAATAAATGATGAACATATAAAATAGGAACGAACCCAAGAAACAATAAAAAACCAGTGGGCAGGGGAGGCCAAGCAAGAATTAAAATACTTGAGCTAAGAAATGAAAGGAATAAAGGATTCTTTTTAAGCATCTTGTTTACCTTCTAATACAATAACAAATTCACCCTTAGGTGCTTTTTTAATAAAATGTTGGTTTACTTCTTCAAGAGTACCATTAATGGTTTCCTCATAAATCTTACTAATTTCTCGGCTTACAGAGATTTTTCTGTCATTTCCCATTACCAAAGCCAAGTCTTTTAAAGTTGTTTGAAGTTTATAAGGCGATTCATAAAACACTATGGTTCTTGTTTCATTCTGTAAAATATCCAGGCGGGTTTTTCTTCCCTTTTTAACCGGCAGGAATCCTTCAAAAACAAATTTGTCACAAGGTAATCCACTTTTTACTAGGGCAGGAACAAAAGCAGTAGCACCGGGAAGACATTCAACATAAATACCTGCTTTAATACATTCTCTAACAATTAAAAAACCAGGGTCACTTATTCCAGGAGTGCCAGCATCAGTCACCAAACACATTTTCTTTCCTGCATTTATTTGATTGATGACATCAATGATTTTGTCGTGTTCATTGTGGGCATGGTAGCTTTGCAGTGGTTTGTCAATTTCGTAATGTTTCAAAAGAATCCCAGTATTTCTGGTGTCTTCTGCCAATATGATGTCACATTCTTTAAGGTATTCTAATGCCCTTAATGTAATGTCTTTTAAATTTCCAACGGGAGTAGGAACAAGTATAATTCTATTTGATGACATGAATTTCTTTACTTAAATCGATATTAAACAATCCTTTTAAACCAAACAAGAGTATGCTCCAGAAGAGCACAGCTGCAATTTGGTAGGTAAGGACTTTATGTTTGTTGTGCTCAAAAGCAGCACTGATTATACAACCAACTGGGATACTAAAAACAACAGGACTAAAAAGCGCAATGCCAATTAAACCGTAACTGTTTTTTATTTTGATAAACTTTTTAAGTTTTGGATACTTCATTTTGAAGAAGTGGTATTTAGAAAGATATTGGGAAATATATGCCCCTAAATAGGTGAAAGAAAAGACACCCAAAATTCCACCAGATGATACAATAAGCATATCCCAATACCAGAGACGATGTGATTTGGCCAAAAGAGGCAATACAGCAAAAAGGTATTTTACCCCTGAAAGAATTATCCATAAGCCAATTTCTACAACCTCATTCATACGTTCTGCGAAGTTATTGATAAGTTTTTGAATTCGTTTCTATTGTTCCAAAAAGATAACATAATAATAAAAAAAGTCCCGACGAAAATATCGCCGGGACTTTAAATATATTGTTTTAGAGAATAATTATTCTACCAAGGTCATTTCATCAACGATGTGTTTAGCACCGCCAAGTTTTTCGATTAACCAAAGTACATAACGAATATCTACGTTTATGGTTCTTTTGTATTTGTCATCGAAATGAATGTTGCCACTCATTGCTTCCCAGTTGCCATCAAATGCCAAACCGATAATGTTACCGCTGCCATCCATTACAGGACTTCCGCTGTTACCTCCAGTGATGTCATTGTCTGTTAAGAAAGCAACTGGCAATTTACCATTGCTCATAGCATAGCGACCGAAATCTTTAGCTTTGTATAATTCTAATAATTTAGCTGGTAAATCAAATTCATAATCACCTGCTACATATTTTTCAATTACACCATCAATGGTGGTAATGAAATCGTAATGCACTGCATCTTTAGGGTCGTATGACTTAACCGTTCCGTAAGTCAAACGTTGGCTAGAGTTAGCATCTGGATAGAATACTCTTTCAGGATTCATTTCCATTAAACCTTTGATGTATTTTCTTCCTAGTGCCAAAGCAGAAGCAGCAAACTCATCTACTTTAGGTTTGAAGTTGGTGTTAAAATTATCAACGTGTGATTTCAAATAAATGTAAGCTGGATCGCTTAATATTTTCTTATGACTTGGTGCTTTTAAGAATGCTTCGATTTTTTCTTTTGAAGCAAACATTGATTTTGCGAAAAGCATTTCAGCATATTTTGCAAAAACTTCATCAGAGTTACCGTTTTTGATTTTAGATGCAATTTTGGTAAACAACTCAGGCCATTGAGATGATGGAATGTTTTTGTAGTACATTTTCATCATTGAAGCCATGATTTTCTTATCTGCAATTTTGATACGGTCCGTATAAGGAACTTCAGCAAGTGCTTTAGCTAAATTCTCAGAAGTGCTTTTAATTTTAGCCTCTAATTCAGCAATTTCTTTGTCTTTAACTTCTGATGCTTTTGTTTTATCTGCTTTGGTTTTATTGATTTTAGTATACAAAGCATCTAATGACATACCCAATGAAGCCAATTGCATAATGGTTGGAGCAGAGATACATTCTCTCATGTAAGTGTTTTGCAATGCATATGGTTTGTAAACCGTATATGCTTGGTCTATGTCATACAACAATGATTTATATTCATCTTTGTTTGCAGCCCATGCAGCAAATGCTTTTTCTTCTGCAGTTTTTTTGTCATACACTTTATTGTGTTTTAATTGTTCAGCTTCACCGTCGAAGAATTTCCAATAGTTAGCAATAGAAGCATAGTCGCTAGACAACAATAGTCTGGTTGCTTCGTCTTGTACCATTTGTTCTTTCCAAGCTTTCAATCTGATGTCTCTTAAGTTAACAATGTTAGGGTTTACTAAGTCAGTTGCAAGAGCCACACCATGAGAGAACTCATATCGGTTTGTTCTTCCAGGGAATCCGATAATCATTGCGAAATCACCTTCTTTAACACCTTTTAAAGAAACTGGTAGGTAGTGCATTGGTTTGTAAGGCGTGTTTTCTGCATTGTAATCAGCAGGTTTGTTGTCTTTACCAACATATACACGGAACATACTGAAATCTCCTGTGTGTCTAGGCCACATCCAATTGTCTGTTTCGCCACCGAATTTACCTACGTTTTGAGGAGGGGTTCCTACCAAACGAATGTCTGTGAATTTTTCCATAACAAATAGGTAGTAAGCATTTCCTTTAAACATTTCGCGGCAAGTAGCATCGTAATGTGTACCCTCAGTTGCTTTCTTTTGTAACTCTTTATAGATTTCTTGTAATTTAGCAAAACGCTCTTTTTCAGAAACACCAGCAATTTTAGCCAATACTTCAGAAGTGATATCATCTACACGCACAACTCTAGTGATAGACATTGGTGCTTTTGGTTTGCGCTCTTCAGCACGTGTTTTAGCCCAAAAACCATTGTCCAAAATGTTGTCAGATGTAGTACTCAATTCTGCAATTGCATCATATCCACAGTGGTGGTTGGTTAAAATCAAACCCTCAGAAGAGATGATTTCACCAGTACATCCGCCATTGAACCAAATACAAGCATCTTTTAAACTTGAATGGTTAACACTGTAAAGTTGTTCAGGTGTAAGTCTAAGACCTTTTGCCTGCATGTCTTTGTAATTTAGTTTTTCAAGCAAAGAAAGCAACCACATGCCTTCATCTGCTTTAGCTGCATTGCTAATAAAAATTAATGCAACTGTAAGTAATGCGTATATTTTTTTCATATCTTTTTAATAAAAAAGTTTTGCGAATTACCACAATTTAAGGCGCAATTGCAAAAGAGTTTAACCATTTATTTGTGCGTTTTGTCCATTTTGCAGAATTAGTAGAGGCAAATCTTTCTAAGGGCTAAGTTTTAATTTGCTATCTTTGCAGAAAGGTAAATGGTCTGTCGCTATTTGAAAAAGTAGAGGAAAGTCCGGGCAACAAAGAGCACCATACCGTTTGAAAAGACGGGAGGCAGAAAGGAATGACTGTCTACAGAGAGTGTCGCAGAAAATAACCGCCTTAACTTTAGCAATAAAGTTTTGGTAAGGGTGAAAATGTGGGGTAAGAGCCCACGCCGTGTGTCAGTAATGCGCAGGGGGATAAACCTTAAGGGTTGTAAGGCCAAATATACCTGAGCCATAGAGCTGCTCGTTCAAGTTGGAGTTTACTTCAACGCTCAGGAGGGTAGGCTGCAATAGATCAATGACAGACATCCACTCCGGTGGATACAAAACTCGGCTTATAGTTTACCTTTTTTTATCCCGCTAATTTTTAAAATTAGCGGGATTTTTTTAATTCTTTTTAAGCCAAACCATTAATAAAGGATCGTCTCCTTTATCTATGCTAATGTTTAAATCCAATTTAGGATTCTGACTTGGTTTAAGTGTTAACTCTCTTATTAAACCATTTCTAGAAATAAGGAATTTTAATTCAACACCTTCACCAATAAGTTTTATCACTTCATCTAAACTGGTTTTTATTCGAATATTGTTAACAGCGATAATTTCATCACCCAATTGCAGGTCTAGTCCAAAAGCTGGCGATAAACCGTCAATTGATCTAACCGTAATTTTTTCGCCTTTTTGTTCAGTGTTTATTCCTGTATAGTATGGATTGTTTTGAACTTTGTTTTCAATTGAACATGCTACTTTCTTAAGTATGTTTTTGATTTTTTGATTGGTCTCACTTGTATTGGTTTCTTCTGCCCATGATCTAAAGTTCAACGGCTTACCAGCTACAAAATCAATTGCTGCATAAAATTCATTGTCAGTGAAACCCCTTTGTTTTTTCTCGTAATATTCAGCGTACAAATATTGCAATAAATGGTCAAGCCCCTTACTGCCTTTGCTGGCATCTAATAGCTCAATGTCTAATAATGCTGCTATTGCCGCACCTTTCAAATAATAAGATATATTCGTGTTTATGCTGTTCTCGTTTGGTCGATATTCCTTAATCCAAGCATCAAACGACGCTTCATGTAAACTTTGAATTTCTGCACCTTTGCGGTTTAGTGTTGAAGAAAAAGTATTTGACAAGGTTCTTAAGTATTCACTTTCTGTTCTGAATCCTGCGCGGTACATCGCAAGTTCATCGTAATAGCTTGTAATTCCCTCGGCAACCCAAAGTAAATTGGTGTGATTTTCTTTGCTGTAATCAAAAGGACCAAGAGCTTCAGGACGTATGCGTTTCACATTCCATAAGTGGAAGTATTCGTGGGCGCATAAACTTAAGAAGTTTAGGTAACGTTCCTTATTGCTGTAGGCAAATCTTTGCATCTGAACCACATTGCTATTGGCATGTTCTAATCCACCGCCACCTTCTTCAACATGATGAATGATAAATAAGTATTCTTTACAAGGGTGTTTGCCAACAATTTGGTACATGGTGTTGCATATCTTCTGTAAATCGGCTTTGAATTTATCGCTAGGGCAGTTGTTTTTCCCAACCAATGCAACGGTATGAGGCACTCCAGCAACTTCAAATTTTAAAACCTGATGGTTGCCAATCTCAATAGGCGAATCGATTAATTCATCATAATTGTTAAAAGAAAATAAATTTGGCTTGGTTTGAATAAGGGTGGTAGAGATGTTTGACCAAGTTTCAGGGTAATTAATGTCCAAAGTTCCCGCTCCTTGTTTGTCAGCATATAATAAACAACTGCTTAACAATAAAAATGCATGGTCATTGTCAATATAAGAAGTACGCACTGTGTTTTCAAAACAATAAACTTTATAAATAACCTGTATGGTTTTCTCACCAGACTTGTTGTCTAATGTCCAGGTACTCTTATCCGACTTGCTTATTAGGATGGTTTTGTTGCCTGCATTTGCGGTTACTTGTTCAATGTTCCGTTCAAATTCTCTGACCATATAACTTCCAGGCGTCCAAACTGGCATTTTAAGTGCTACTTTGCTTTCTTTGATATCGGAAATTTCCAGCTTCACCAAAGCATAATGCGTATTAGGATTTTGAATGTCTATGGTATAGTTTATTTTCATTGCTTTTGTTTGAATGCTTAACATTAAAAGTAATAAGATTAGGTTTACTTTTCTCATACCTGCAAATAAATAACAAATACATGTCTTTACAATAGCTATAATTAAGAAATATTGATTTTAATTTATGTGCCTACTAATGTTAATTGCCTATAATTATTAATTAAAAAATTGTCTTAAAGTTTTAAGCTGTTTTTCTAGAATTTATTTCCGGTTTTTTTCTTATAAAACATATTTAGAATATGTTTTATAACTATGGTTGAGAAGATTTCAATTTTAATTGTCAAAATTATTTATTTGATAAACAGCTGTTTATGTGGTTTATTTAAGTTTATCTAGAAATATATTGCACAGGTGGAGGGGTTTTTTATATTTGTGTATGAGATGTTAAAACAATTTAAGTATTATTACTTATTGAGTTAAAACACTCACAAATAACCAAGAAAAAAACAGATCAAAATCATGGAAACAAAAAAGTACTACCGCCTTAATGATTCCTCAAACGGTTCTTTATTTAAAATGATTAATAACGAACATTTTGCAATGGAAGAAACCATTGAATTAGAAATTTTCAAACCTGGATTAATTTCTTATGAACGTGCACAACAAATTGGAAGAACCATTTTAGTTGTAGCCATATTATCTGGATTGTTTTTCTTTGGACTAAACGCTTAAAAAATTATTATACACAAATACACAAAAATTACCCTTTCTAAAAACGAACAAAACACAACCTAAAAACTAACCTACACAAATACACCCTTAATTTAGCCTTGTAGATTTCTACAAGGCTATTTTTTTGCATAAAATATTTTCAAAAAACGACTAAAGAAAATCGAAAGAATATTAGTCAAAAAAAATGGGGTAAGATTCAACGTAATCAGACTGAATAATTAAAAGAACTCTGATATTTCATGAAATTATATTCGAATGGATTCGTTTTTTTCAAAATAAATAAACTGAATTACAGTAACTTACGTATGAATTGGATATTTTTTTTAAAATAATTTGATATGATATAATGCTTTCCTATATTTGGGTATAGGGTAACAAAACAAACTAAGTATTATTACTTATTGAGTCTTTAAACCTATGGTAAACCTTTTAAAAACAACTAATTAAGAAACATGACTAATTTAAGTGCAGCATTAAACCCGATAGAGTCAAAGAGCTCTAAAAAGAAATTCTACATTTCAGAAATTCTGATGTTAAAATCAATTATTGCCTTATTGGTATTAACCTTTTTCCTATTAAACGAAATGCAAGCTTCCAATAGAGAAGTGAAGCAGTTAAAGCGCGATTTAGTTTCTCGCCAAATAGAAATTAACAACAATAGTTTGCTTAGCGTTAAGTAAATTATTCAAATTAGACACACACAAATACACAAATACACACTCAACGACTATAGCCCGCATATTAATGCGGGCTATTTTAATTTAAGACCATTTAATTTTGTGTACGGCTTACAATTAATTTAGCAGTTCTCTCACTGGCACCGCTATTTCCAACTTTAATTTTCAAAGCGGCATATGATTGTATCATGTCTAATCGACTTTGTCCAGTTAAGATTTTACGCAACGATGATGCAATTTTCTTTTCATTAAAATCATCTTGGATAAGTTCTTCAACCACAGCTTTGTCCATAATTAAATTAACCAATGAAATGTATTTCACTTTAATGACGAGCTTGCCGATGAAATAACTTAATTTACTAAAGCGAAAACAAACCACTTGAGGGCAGTTTAATAAGGCAGTTTCCAATGTTGCTGTTCCGCTACAAACCAATCCAGCATGAGCATTTTTTAAAACATCATAAGTTTGGCCTTTGATTATTTTTACGGTATATCCCGTGCAATAGTTTTTATATATTTCATCTGAAATGTGATTTGCGCCTGCTAGAATAAAATCATATTCAGGAAAGTTCTTTATAGTTTCTAACATGTTTGGCAATACATGTTTCAATTCACTCATTCTGCTGCCTGGAAGTAAAGCAATGTATGGTCTGCCAATATTATGTTCTGTTTTGAAGTTAGAATTAAATGGATAATTCTCAATTGAATCGCACAATGGATTGCCAACATAGTCTACCTTCATGTTGAATTTTGCATAAAAATCAGTTTCAAAAGGCAATATTGTATAGAGAAAATCTACATCTCTTTTTATTTTGAGCGCACGACCGGTATTCCAAGCCCATACTTTCGGACTTATATAATAGTGGGTTTTAATGCTGTTCTCTTTAGCAAACTTTGCAATGCGTAAATTAAATCCAGGATAATCAATTAATACCAATGCATCTGGTTTAAAATCTACAATGTCTTGTTTACATTTTTTAAGGAACTTGCTAATCTTATTTAAATTCAATAGTACATCACTTAAACCCATGAAAGCTGTTTCTCGATAATGAACCACCATATTTTCACTTTGTTCCTTCATTAAATCACCACCCCAAAAACGAAATTCTGCATTAGGATCAGAAATTTTTATTTGCTTCATCAAATTTGATCCATGTAAATCGCCGCTTGCTTCACCTGCAATTAAGTAGTACTTCATTGCTGCGAATTTAATTAATGTTCTTGCAAATTACCTAGGTTTGATTTTTTCATCGTCTGCCAAATTCAATCAATACATCTTACTATTCTTCAAAATAGGCAGACCATGAGTTCACATATTTTGTTTTAAATTCTGCTCTATTTTGTATTCAAAAAAACACTAAATTCGCGGCACATTTAAACCAATATAAAATGAAAGAAGTATATATCGTTTCCGCTGTTAGAACTGCAATGGGTAGTTTTATGGGTACATTGTCATCAGTTCCTGCAACAAAATTGGGCGCAGCAGCTATTAAAGGTGCATTGGAAAAGATCAATTTAAATCCTGAAGAAGTTCAAGAAGTATATTTTGGTAGCGTTTTGCAAGCTGGATTAGGTCAAGCGCCTGCTAGACAAGCTGCAAAATTTGCTGGTTTGCCTAATACAGTTCAAGCAACCACCATTAATAAAGTTTGTGCAAGTGGTATGAAATCAATTTCATTGGGTGCACAACAAATCATGACCGGTGTGTCTGATGTGGTTGTAGCTGGTGGAATGGAAAACATGAGTTTGGTTCCTCATTATATGATGGGTAGCAGAACAGGTTACAAATATGGTAATTTTAATATGGTTGATGGTTTAGCAAACGATGGTTTGCAAGACGTTTACAACCAACAAATGATGGGTTGGTGCGCTGACCTTTGTGCAAAAGAACATGGTTTTTCTAGAGAAACCCAAGATGAGTTTGCCATTAATTCATACAAAAAAGCTGCTGCTGCTTGGGCTGCAGGTAAGTTTGACAATGAGATAGTTCCTGTAGAAATCGTGGATAGAAAAGGCAATGTGACTTTGTTCAACCATGATGAAGAATATAAAAATGTTAATTTTGATAAAATCCCTGGTTTAAAACCAGCTTTCTCAAAAGAAGGAACTGTTACAGCTGCAAATGCTAGTACAATGAATGATGGTGCTTCTGCAGTTATATTAATGAGCAAAGAAAAAATGGAAGCTTTAGGATTAACTCCAATTGCTAAAATTAAAGGTTTTGCTGATGCTGAACACGAACCAGAATGGTTTACTACTGCTCCAAGTAAAGCAATGCCAAAAGCTGCTGCTATGGCTGGTGTAAGTATAGATGAGATTGACTTTTTCGAATTTAATGAAGCATTTTCAGTGGTTGGTTTGGTTAACAACAAATTGTTAAATATCCCTTCTGAAAAAGTAAACGTTAATGGTGGTGCAGTTGCATTAGGTCATCCATTGGGATCAAGTGGCGCTAGAATTATTGTTACTTTGATTAATGTGTTAAAGCAAAATAATGGTAAAATCGGTGGAGCTGCTATTTGCAATGGTGGTGGTGGTGCCAGCGCTTTTGTTTTAGAACTTTGCTAATTCTAGCTTTTGATTAAGCTTCATTAACAATATTATAGCCCATATCTTGTTTATTTAAGTATGAAAAAACAATTGCTATTTTTAAGCTTTTTGATTTTTTGTGCTTCAAATACAAAAGTATATGCTCAAGATTCAAATTCTGTATTGCTAAAAAAATACAGTGACAGTTTGCGTTTTAACCGCATAGACTCCATTCGTTCAAAGTACAACGATTCCTTTAAAAACTTATTAAAGGACTTGATGTTGGATGAACATCCTTTTAGTGTTTCTCTTGATTCTATTACCAAAACAGTTTCTGTTTTAAATTCTGATGATGAACACATGCGTGTTATTTCATGGGTGTATATCAACGATAAGGAAGAGTATGAAAACAACTGTGTGGTTTTGTTTCGCAAAAAAAGAGGAGGAGATGAACAAGTTTTTTGGTTAAAAGACCACATGGAACCTAAGTCAGATTCTTTATACGAAGATTACAATGAAGAATTTTGGCCAGGGGCATTGTATTATCAATTGTACCATTTCACCAAAAAAGGCAAAGACTATTATTGTGTGCTCGGTTTAAATGGTAAAAATAGTTTTTGTAACCGCAAATTAATTGATGTTTTATGGGTTGATAAAACAGGTGAACTCCATATCGGTGCTCCAGTGTTTTACAGTTCTGAACGCGATTACACCCCTCAATACCGCGTATTCTTTGATTATGCAGATCAGTCAAGCATGCTGCTGCGTTTTGAGCCTTCTGAAAAAATAATCACCTATTCTAACTTAGTTCCATCCAATCCTGAGAAAACCGGTAAAAGAGAATATTATATTCCAGATGGTAGAATCGATTTTTATGAACTTAAAAAGAAGGGTAAATGGATACGCCATGAAGGACTACAAGAGTTTGATTTACCTGGAAATATTTAGATATAGCAATATAAATTTAAAATCGTAAAATTGTAAGATGCGTTTATTGAGTTTCATTTGTTTGTTGATTTGGTTACTGAATTTTTCAGGAACAAATGAGTTTAGTTATAAAATCGCTAAAGTAAAGTACAAAGGGGGAGGCGATTGGTATGCCAACAAAACAGCTTTACCCAATTTAGCCAAATTTTGCAACGCCAATATTAAAACCACCATTAGTCAAGAGGATGCCAATGTTGAGGTAGGTTCACCTGAAATTTTTAATTATCCATGGGTATACCTTACTGGCCACGGTAATGTTGTTTTTACCGATGCAGAAGCTCAGAATCTAAAGAAATATCTAATGGCAGGTGGCTTTTTACATATAGATGATAATTATGGTTTAAAACCTTTTATCGTTCCCCAAATGAAGAAGGTATTTCCAGAACTTGATTTCATCGAACTGCCATTTACCCACCCAATCTATCATCAGACCTACAACTTTAGTAAAGGTTTACCTAAAATTCACCAACACGATGGCAAACCTGCTCAAGGTTTCGGATTGGTGTATCAAGGCCGTTTGGTTTGTTTTTTCACCTATGAATGCGATTTGGGTAACGGATGGGAAGATCAAAGCATCTACAATGATCCCGAAGAAAAAAGACTTGAAGCATTGAAAATGGGCGCCAATATTGTAAAATACGCTTTCAACCGTTAAGCCCATTTGTAAATGAAAAGTGTAGTTGTTATTTACAATCCTTTTTCTGGTAGAAAGAAAACAAAAAATCTTCCGCAAATCGTCAAGCAAAATTTAGATCCAAATAAATATGATATTCATATTTGGCCTACTGAAAAAGCAGATGATGTTTTATTACTTACCGAAAAAGCGATAAGGTTGAAAGCCGATATTGTTTTAGCTGCAGGTGGAGATGGAACCATCAATCAAATTGCGTCAAGACTCGTAAACACTGGAATTGTTTTAGGAATTATTCCCTTAGGCTCTGGTAACGGATTTGCTCGACATTTTAAAATCCCAATGAACACGGTAAATGCTATTAAGCAATTACCAAACTATAAAGTTAAAGAAGTAGATACAGTTTGGGTCAATAACCACTGCATGGTAAACATCGCAGGGGTTGGTTTTGACGCCCATATAAGTACTGCTTTTGCCAACAACACAAAACGGGGTTTGCAAGGATATGTAAAAACTATCATTCGCCATTTGAATTACAAAAGCCGTTTTTATGAATTGTATAAAAATGAGCAAAAGGTTTGGGAAGGGAATGCATTTATGATAGGAGTGGCCAATGCTACCCAATGGGGCAATAATGTCGTTTTGCATCCGGGGGCTAAACCAGATGATGGATTATTTAATGTGCTGGTTTTAAAGAAATTTACCCCCATCGATTTCTTGTTGATTTTTAAGAATCTACTCGAAGCACGTTTGCATACCAATAAAAATACAGAGGTTTTTACCGGAACTGATTTCACTATAAAGCGTCTTGAAGACGGTCCAGTCCATGTTGATGGTGAGCCACTGTGGTTAGGTAAAGAAATTAATATTAATATTGAACCTTTGAGTTTAAAGATATTTAGTCATGAGTAAAAAAGTAAAAAGGCAAGTTGATGGCATGGTATATAGCACCGACCAAGAATTTAGTTTTGACGAAGAATTAAACGATGAAACAACTTTGGAACCCAAGTTTCAAAAGCTTATGATTCGCCTTGAAACCAAACAAAGAGGAGGTAAAAAGGCGACTTTGATAAAAGGTTTTGTTGGAAAATTAGAGGATCTTGAAAAACTTGCAAAACAATTAAAGAACCATTGCGGAACAGGTGGTTCAATCGTTGAAGGAGAAATCTTAATTCAAGGTGATATGGTTCAAAAAGTAAAGACTTTTTTGGTCACAGCAGGTTACAAGACCAACAATATTTAATTTTATTAAAACTTGACTTTCAAGAAAAGTATATTTTTCACTTTTGTTTCTAAAGTTAGTGTATCTGTTTTGGGATTGCTAATGGTTGTTCTGATTTCAAGAAATTTAGGTGCTGAGGGTAGAGGTCATTTAAGTTTATTTGTTTCCAGCATAGCTTTGGTTCAGTTGTTCGCTGATTTTGGCAACAGTTCTGCAATTATTAATTTATCGTATAAAGTAAATCAAAGAAAACTTTGGCTTTCTTCATTGATTTGGATTTCGGGAATTTGCCTTTTGAGCTTTGGCGTATTTTTGTTCTTGAGACATCTTCCTTATTATTTCTTAATACCATTTGCCGCATTTTTGTTTTCTGCAATCAATTTAAATCAGATGTTGTTAATGGGCAATCAGGAGGTTAGGAAACGTAACCTTAGTCTTTTGATTCAACCTATTTCTCTATTAATCCTATTTATTGGATTATTCTTTTACGGTGATTTTGGAATCAATTCTTACCCCATTGCGCTTACATTTGCCTTAATTATTTCATTTACCATTTCCTTGTTTTTGGTTAAAAAATATTTACAAAACAATGGAGAGCGTTTTACTTTTGAACCTTTGGTTTTAAAACAAGGCTTATTGGTGCAAGGTGCACAAGCAGTACAGTTTTTTAATTACAGACTAAATTTCTTCCTCATCGCATTTTTAATCAATGATGCTGCCTTGGGTTTGTACAGCAATGCAATCGTAATTTGTGAATCTATCTGGATACTTGGACACAGTATTGGTCAAATTCAACATGTTAAAATTTTAAATACATCATCAGAGAAGGAACAAGTGACATTAACCACCCGCTTGGTTTATGTTAATGTTGCAGGAACAGGGGCGATTTGTGTGGTATTGGCATTTATTCCTAATTCTTTTTGGGTTTTACTTTTTTCAAAGGATTTTGCTCAAATGAGCGATTTGTTTATCTATTTGTTTCCAGGTGTCATGGCATTTTCAATAAGTAATATTTACAACCATTATTTTCATGCTAAATCAGATTTCAAGAGAATTTTCAAATACAATTTAATTGGACTTCTACTTGGTGTAGTTTCTGCCCTTTTTTTAATGCCACTTTATGGAATTTATGGCGCTTGCATGTCATGGAGTTTAGGACTAATAATCTCAATGGTTTTCTACCTATTAGGCTTTAAAAAAATTATCTCAAATATCTTCGAAAAGAATTAAGTTTGCATTTATGTTTTTTCGAAGTACGGTATTGTTTTGCCTTTTTAGCTCTTTTGTTGCAGGTTTTTCTCAAAATGGAGGTATTAAAGGATATGTTAAGGATCTAAAGTCAGGTAACGAAATTGATAATGCAAACGTTCAATTGGCTGGAACTGAATACGGTTCTTATAGCAACCAAGATGGATATTTTATTATTAATGATGTAAAGCCTGGAAAGTACAAATTAATTGCAGGTCTGAATGGATATGAAGCTGATACTGTAAATGTTGAAATTCTTCCATCAAAAGTTATTGTGATAAATTTCTTCCTAGAGCAAATGATCTACACGATTAAAGGCGGTAAGGTAGTTGACCAAAAGAAAAGGAAGAAGGAAGACATTGATATTGGTACAACTAAAATAAAACCTTCACAACTTTCTAAGATTCCAACCATAGGAGGCACGCCAGATTTGGTACAATATTTACAGATTTTACCAGGGGTAGTTTTCAGTGGCGACCAAGGTGGTCAGCTGTATATTAGGGGAGGAAGTCCCGTAATGAATAAGGTAATGATAGATGGCATGACCATTTACAATCCATTTCACTCAATTGGTTTGTTCTCTGTTTTTGATGTTGACTTAATGAAGTCAGCAGACGTCTACAGTGCTGGTTTTGGTGTTCAATATGGCGGAAGGGTTTCAGCGATAGTTGACGTTAAAACCAGAGATGGCAATAGAAATAGACTTGCAGGAAATTTTGCGGTAAGTCCATTTTTAGGTAAACTGTCATTGGAAGGTCCATTAAAGAAATTTATTCCCGGAAGAGGAAGTAGCAATTTCGTTTTGTCAATTAAAAACTCTTACCTAGATAGAAGTTCAAAAATATTTTACCAATATGCTGACCCATCAAAGTTGCCTTACAATTTTAATGATGTTTATGGTAAAGTGACCTTTAACTCTGCAAATGGAAGTAATGTGAAACTCTTCGGGTTTAACTTTAAAGACAATGTGAATTTCCCAGGATCTACTTCTTATGAATGGAATCAAACAGGTTTGGGTACACATTTTACATTAATACCTGAGGGAAACCAGTCTAAAATCAACGGTTTTATTACCTATTCTGATTATTCAATAGCGCAAAATGAAGTGGACAACAAACCGCGTTCAAGTTCAATTAGCGGTTTGAATATGGGTGTCAATATTAACTCGCTAAACCGCAAAGACGAAATCAAATACGGATTTGAAATCAATGCCTTTAGCACAGACTTTACTTTATTCAATTCTAACAATAGAAAGATAACCCAACAAGAGTTTACCACAGAATTGTGTGGCTTTGGTTTGTATAAATTTGTTCGCTACCGTTGGGCACTTGAAGCTGGTCTGCGCATGCAATACTATGCATCTTTGGGAAACGCTTCTTTAGAACCAAGAATAAACGGCAAATACAATATCACCAAAAAACTCACTTTCAAAGGTTCATTGGGTAAGTACTCTCAAAACTTATTGTCAGCCTTTAGCGATAGGGATGTTGTCAATTTGTTTTATGGTTTCTTATCTGGTCCAGATGATTTACAAAAAACTTTCGATGGCAAGGCTGTTAATTCACGACTTCAAAAAGCATGGCACGCAGTGGCTGGTTTTGATTACGACATTAGCAAGTACAGTGAAATTGGTCTAGAAGGATTTTACAAGAACTTCTCGCAAATCACGAATATCAATAGAGAGAAATTGTTTGATGACGATGGCGATTATTCTGTTCAACCAGAAAGATTAAAGAAAGATTTTATCGTTGAGCGCGGAAACGCTTATGGTGCAGATATTCGTTACAAATTTGACAACACTAAAAAATTGTATATCTGGGCTGTGTACTCACTAACCTATGTAAATAGATTTGATGGAATTAATACTTACAGTCCACACTGGGACAGAAGACATAATATCAATTTGGTAATTGATTATGTATTTGATAAGAAAAGCAGATTGTCAGCCAATGCCCGTTGGAATTTTGGATCAGGTTTTCCATTTACACAAACCAAAGGGTTTTATGAGAAATTTGATTTTCAAGGTGGACCAAGTACAGATTATGTAAATGGAAATGGACAATTGGGTGTTTTGTACAGCAACTTTAATCAAGGAAGATTGCCAGCTTACCACCGTTTGGATGCTTCAATTAAGTATAATTTTAAAACGATTAAGAATTTCAAGAGTTGGATTGTTTTCTCTGTTACAAATATCTACAACAGAAAAAACATTTTCTATTTTGACCGTGTGAATTACACCAGAGTCAACCAATTGCCAATTTTACCATCAATTAGTTACAGCGCTGCTTTTTGATTTCAGTATTTTGTTTTATCATTGCATATAGCTAGTTAAAACAAATATGAGCCTAAGAATACATAATTTCGAAGAATACGAAGCAGCATATGCTAAAAGTGTAGCCCAACCAGAAGCGTTTTGGGGCGATATTGCAAGTAATTTTCAATGGGAAAAACCATGGTCTAAAGTATTAGATTGGAATTTTACTGAACCAAAAGTTGAATGGTTTTTAGATGCAAAATTAAATATTACAATAAATTGTCTTGACAGACACATTGAAAGCAATGGCCATCAAACAGCATTGATTTGGGAACCTAACGACCCCAAAGAAGCCACTGTAAAATATTCTTATATTGATTTGTTAACGGAAGTTAACAAAATGGCCAATGTGCTGAAAGACTTAGGCGTAAAAAAAGGTGATAGGGTTTGTTTGTATATGCCTATGGTACCTGAACTAAGTTTTGCCGTATTGGCTTGTGCAAGAATAGGCGCAATTCACAGTGTTATTTTTGCAGGTTTTAGTGCCAATAGTATTTCAGATAGAATCAACGATTGTCAGGCAGAATATGTAGTTACAACTGATGCGCTCTCTAGAGGAGCAAAACAAATTCCTGTAAAAGCGGTGGTGGATGAGGCATTAGAAGTTGTCTCATGCGTTAAAAAAGTTTTGGTGGTTAACCGTTTAAATTGGCCAGTGCATATGATTGACGGTCGAGATGTTTGGTATCATGAGATTAAAGAAATTGTTAGTGACATATGTGAACCTGAAATGATGGATGCTCAAGATCCTTTGTTTATTTTGTATACCAGTGGTAGTACAGGCAAACCAAAAGGTGTTGTGCATGCATGCGGCGGATACATGGTATACGCAGGGTATACGTTTGCCAATGTTTTTCAATATGAGCCAAATGATGTTTTTTGGTGTACTGCCGATATTGGTTGGGTAACGGGTCATACGTATATTCTATATGGACCATTATTGAATTCTGCAACATCACTAATGTTTGAAGGCATTCCTACTTATCCTGATCCAGGAAGATTTTGGTCCATTATTGACAAACATTCTGTAAATATATTTTATACTGCTCCGACGGCTATCCGCAGTTTAATGGCTGCAGGTATCGACCACGTTTTAGCTTATGGCTTATACAGTTTGAAAACATTGGGAAGTGTTGGTGAGCCTATCAATGAAGAAGCTTGGCATTGGTATCATACCCACGTTGGCAAAGGCAAATGTCCGGTGATTGATACTTGGTGGCAAACCGAAACAGGTGGGGTAATGATATCTGCATTGGCAGGCATTTCACCTTTGAAACCAGCACATGCAGGATTCCCATTGCCAGGTATACAAACAGTATTGTTGAATTCTGATGGTGCCGAAATTGAAGGCAACGATGTTGAAGGATATTTGGCTATTAAATTCCCTTGGCCTGGTATGTTGCGCACCACCTGGGGCGACCATGAACGTTGCAGGACAAATTATTTTGATACCTATAAAGGTTATTATTTTACAGGCGATGGTGCCAAACGCACCAGTGATGGACAATACAGAATTGTTGGAAGGGTAGACGATGTAATTAATGTTAGCGGTCACCGATTTGGAACGGCCGAAATAGAAAATGCAATCAATCAGAACAAACAAGTTGTTGAAAGTGCTGTTGTTGGATACCCACACGACATCAAAGGACAGGGCATATATGCATTTGTTATACCTGCTCAAATGCCCGAGGATGCTAATATTTTAAAGGATGAAATTATAGAAACCATTGTTGAACAAATTGGCCGTATTGCCAAACCGGACAAGATTCAAATAGTTTCAGGTTTGCCTAAAACCCGCTCAGGGAAAATTATGCGAAGAATATTAAGAAAAATCGCAGAAGGAGAAACAGAGAATTTAGGTGATACCAGTACTTTGTTGGATCCTTTGGTCGTTGATGAAATAAAAAACGGTGCACTTTAAACTAAGGTTTATATAAAGTTGTAATCGCTGTCCACTTTATAAATTAGCGTCAATAAAAAAAGCAGGCTTTACTTTATGAATTGCTGAATATTCATTAGTTTCGCAGTAGATTTTAGTCATGCAAGAGAACATATACCAACCAGAAAATAAAGTTAGGATAGTAACCGCTGCTTCATTATTTGACGGACATGATGCCGCCATCAATGTGATGCGAAGAATCATTCAAGCAACAGGTTGTGAAGTTATTCATCTAGGGCATGATAGAAGTGCAGAAGAAGTTGTAGACACTGCCATTCAAGAAGATGCAAATGCAATTGCAATGACCAGCTATCAAGGTGGTCACAATGAGTATTTTAAATATATGTACGATTTGCTTAAAGAAAAAGGAGCAGGACATATTAAAATTTTTGGCGGTGGTGGCGGTACCATATTGCCAGAAGAGATTAGAGATTTAGAAAATTATGGTATTAGTAAATTGTACCATCCAGATGACGGAAGATCTATGGGTTTGCAAGGCATGATTAATGACCTAGTAAAACAATCAGATTTTCCTACGGGTAAAGATTTGAATTTTGATATCGAAGGAATAAAATCTAAAAATCCTGCCATCATAGCACAAACAATTTCATGTGCGGAGAATTATCCTGAGAACTTTACCCAATACCGCGAAACTCTTAAGTCGCTTGCAGCCTCTCAGAATTCTTGTCCAGTACTTGGTATTACAGGTACAGGTGGTGCTGGTAAAAGCAGTTTGGTTGACGAGTTTGTAAGAAGATTTTTATTCGATTTACAAGATAAGAACATTGCGATAGTTTCAGTTGACCCAAGTAAGAGAAAAACTGGCGGCGCCTTATTAGGCGATAGAATACGCATGAACAGCATAAAGAATTCAAGAGTTTACATGCGTTCATTGGCTACCCGTCAAAGCAATTTGGCACTTAGCAAACACGTTGATGATGCCATTTTGATTTTGAAAGCTGCTGGTTACGATTTAATTATTTTAGAAACCAGCGGAATAGGGCAGAGTGATACTGAGATTACCGAGCACAGCGATGTGGCTTTGTATGTAATGACTCCGGAATACGGTGCAGCTACTCAATTGGAAAAAATTGATATGTTGGATTTCGCCGATGTTATTGCGGTGAATAAATTTGATAAAAAAGGTGCTGCTGATGCCGTGCGTGATGTAAAAAAGCAATTTCAAAGAAACCACAAACGTTTTGAGGAAGACCCTGAAACCATGCCAGTATATGGTACCATAGCTTCTCAATTTAACGATCCTGGTATGAATACGCTTTACCGCAGTATGCTTGATTTAATTGATAGCAAAACGGGCTCTAATTTTAAATCTAGTTTCCATGCCAGCGATGAAATGAGCGAAAAGATTTTCATTATTCCACCTTCTAGAAATAGATATTTAAGTGAAATCAGTGAAACCATTAGAAAATACAATAAATGGGCAGATGACCAATCTGATATTGCTCAAAAAATGTATCAATTGGATGGCACCAAGTCTATTTTGAATTCTTCAAATAGCTAATAC
>JAOASJ010000014.1 GCA_030158725.1 Bacteroidia bacterium | reverse complement strand
TCTAATTAACAAAAATGAATGTTAAGATTATTATTGTTGTATTTAATTATAACATTCTTTAATTATACTGATAAAACTCTTATTCCCTTTGTAGTATCTAATGAATAAATCTTTTGTGAACTTTTCAAAGTTATTACGCTCCTCAATATCATAGCCTTTAAAATCATATTTTAGAGTATCTAAAAAATGATAGTACCCATCAAAATCATTTTGTAAAAAAAGGGAAATTGCTCCCACTTTAATTAGTGCATTTTTATACTCTTCTAAAAAACTTACACGTAAATATTCCGACAAAAGTGGTGTTAAAAAAAAACTTGAACGTTTATATACTTCATCATACTTTTTATCTTTAATGAGTAAATTTAGGTATAACATATTTGCAACTTGTGAATCTTTTGAATTACCAAACTTCCAAATTCTATTAATTTCATCCATACTAACCACCATTGAATCATTAAAATTATAGAATTCAGTTATTGAAAAATCGTAATATTCTTTTACTTTTTCTTTATACTTTTCATTTACTTGCTTTGTCTCAGAAGCATAATTGTTCAACTGTATTGCTTTAATCAAAACACGATTATAATCTAGGCTGTTAGGTTGACCTGAAAATGACATATTATACAAATATTGATAATCATTTTGATTGAAAGTATCTGAAACAAGCTTTGCATCATTTTTATATAAAATAATTGCTGATTTTGAAATTAGATACATCAGATCAATCATTTCGTTACTAGGATATTGTTCTCTCAATTGAATTATTTCTTCCCAATCCTCCCTAATTTCATTTAAGTTTTCATTACCATATAGTATATTCTTCGTGTTTCTATATCCTAAATAATATTTTTCATTCATTTTTTGAACTTCAGGATTATCCTTAATATAATTAGACTCAAATTCAAGTTCAAGAAAAATAGGTATCCCTGAAATATCATCATTATACGCATATAACAAGTAATATTTAATAATCATATTCTGCAAGTCAGAATCCATCTTTACAATGGGATATAAATACCTTATTTTATTTACAATTTTGAATTTACATAGTCCTTTCGTTACTAAAATATTCTCGAAAGATTTAAATTTATGCCTATTTAACTCACTTTTTAAGGTATCTTTTAATTCAGTACTTAGAATAAATTTAGAATCTTTTAAACTCTTATGTGAACTGTTACTACAGCTACAAAAAGTAAATAAAATAAAATAAAATAAAATAAAATTACTCTTTATCATTTATTCTGCAGGTTTAAGAATTGGTGGTGGCGGCGGTGTTGCATAATATTTATCCAAGCCTCAACTGCATCACTAATTTCTTGTGGAGCTTCTTTTTTAACAGAAATAGACCCAGGACAATTCCCATCATTTAGACATGGCAATTTTACTATTTCCATAAAGTCTGCAATTTTAAATGTTCCATTTAAAATTGCATAATTCACCCAAACTGACCCCCTATTTTCAGTCCAAATTGACCCCTCTAAAAGTGATTGACATTTTAAGTTCAAAATTGATAAATGGTTTGAATAGTTGTTATTTAATTCTGTAAACCAGGCGGAGTAATAAACATTTTACTTTTCTTAAAATACCCAAAATATATCGAAGTATCTTTATTGAATAAAATACAATAAGAACCTGAATTCAAAGTGTATTGGTATTTAACCTTTTTAAACTCAATTTCTCCAGTATATTGGCAAGGTAGTGTATTGAAAATATAATCGATTTCATGCGTTGAAATAACTTCCGAGTTTAAAATAATTTCCAAGACTTCATCTTTAGTTAATTGCCAATTAGAACATTCATTACAAAATGATGAATCAATTTGAAAATTGTACTCCTTTTTCATACTAAGAATTTCAATATGTTTATCATCATTACTGCATGCGTAAAAGCAAGTAGCTAGGTATAAATAAAAGATATATTTAATTTTCATTTTTTTATTCCTCCTATATTATTATCATTCAATACGGGTGTTACTTCTTACTCTTGCATAATTCACCCAAGCTCAATATTTATTATAGGCTACTATACAAATGTACAGTTTTTAGAGTTAATTTTAAATTACTCTGTTGGAAAGCAGTTACTAAAAAGCCAAGCTTTTTAATTTACTTCCCTATACAAAACTTCCCAAAGATATTTCCCAAGACCTCATCGTTGCTGATTTGCCCGGTGATGTCACCGATGGCATAAACTGCGCGTTTTAGTTCAAACGCCAATAGGTCACTGCTTGCAGATTGGTCCATGAGACCAAGTACTTGTTCTAAGGCCTCTATGGCGTCTTTTAAGCAATTATAATGTCTGGTGTTGGTAATTATGGTGTCCGATGAGTTTTGGTTCAATTGAGCCATATCCCAAAGCATTTTGCGCAAACCTTGCAAGTCAATATGTTTGACTTGGTTTAACGAAATTTCATAACGGTAATTCAGGTTTTGTTCATGGATAAATGAGCCTAGGTTTTCAATTGCGATATTTGAAACTTGATCCAATTTATTTCCCAAAACCAATATTTGTGCTGACTGGTTTTTTGACTTAATCATATCCAAATCAGATTGCAATTCTTCAAAAGTGATGGTAGACAAATCGTAAATATACAAGACTATGCTGGCCTCCGTTATTTTTTGAATCGCCTTCTCTATCCCAATTTTTTCAATCTTGTCTTCTGTAGAGCGAATACCCGCGGTGTCAATAAATCTGAAACTTACACCTTCAATGTGAATTTCCTCTTCTATGGTATCACGTGTTGTACCTGCGATGTCAGAGACAATTGCTCTTTCTTCACTTAACAAAGCATTAAGCAAAGATGACTTTCCTGCATTTGGTCTACCTACTATAGCCACCGGAATTCCATTCTTAATGGCATTGCCGTATTTAAAACTATCCAATATTGGATGGATGGCCGCCATTAAATCGTAGACCTGTTGACGTAATTTACTGCGGTCAGCAAACTCAACATCTTCTTCTCCAAAATCCAATTCAAGCTCTATTAAAGAGATAAAATCAAGTAATCCTACACGCAATATTTGAAGATGCTTTGACAAACCACCACGCATTTGTTTTAAAGCCAAATCGAGTTGAGAACGGTTTTGCGAAGCAATGATATCTCCAATGGCTTCCGCTTGAGCCAAGTCTAATCTCCCATTCAAATAAGCACGCATACTAAACTCACCTGGCTCGGCTAAACGGGCTCCATGTCGGCTTAACAATTCCACTATTTGCCTTTGTATATAAGGCGAACCATGGCAACTTATTTCTATACTGTCTTCAGCTGTAAAACTCTTGGGACCAATAAAAACAGAAACCAATACTTCATCAATAAGTTCAGCTCCATCTACTATATGTCCATAATGAATGGTATGGGTTGCTTGTTTACACAAATCCTTACCCTTAAACACTTGATTAACTATTGTAAAAGCATTTTTCCCAGACACACGAATGACGCCTAAGGCAGCAATTCCATTTGCTGTTGCTGGAGCAACGATGGTGTCATCAGGAAAAATATTGGCAGTATACATAAGCCCTGCAAATATACACTTGGAAATTTAGAATGCCGAAGAACATTCAGCATATAAACAAGAAAAGCCTACCGCATGCGGTAGGCTTTCCAAAGTGTTTAGATAATTATTATCTGATGATTTTAACGATACCATTCAATACTGGCTCGTCTTTATCAATTCCTTTATAACGGTATTTCAAGATGTAATAGTAAGTTCCATCTGGGCATTCAGCACCAGTGTTTTTTACTTTACCATTCCAGTCGTAGGTTTTATCCGTAGACTCGAATACTTTAACACCCCAACGGTCGTATATAACCAACTCGTATTTGTCTTCACCTTCAATTAAGATATTGAAGAATTCGTTACCTACTAATCCATCAGGGTCAGTTCCATCGAACTTACCGTTTGGAGTGAATACGTTAGGTGGGCGAACAACTGCTTTGAAGTTGTTGAACACACGCTTACAAATGGTGTCTTTACATCCGTTGTCACTTTCAGCTTCAAGACATACCCAGTATGCACCAAGTGAGTCTCTGTAGTCTTCACAGATTTGAGGCTTGTTGTAGTCGCCTGTATTAACCCCATTAGGAATAAATACTCTAGCAGCTTTTGGCAAACTCATCAAATCAACAGGGTTATAGAAGCTCCAACGGTTGTTTACAACATTACCTGAGGTAGCTTTTGACACGTTGTTAAAGCAGAATATTGGTTTACGCGTTGAGTCAATATTAAAGTCAGCGGTTACACCCTGCACTTCAACCTCGATACTATCTTGCGCTGCGCAAATCTTACCAGTGGTTGGTACCGATGTGACATCACCTTTAAACTTAACCATGTATTTACCAGGTGCAGTGTAAAGTTTTTTCGTTACAGTGTCCTTCAATATTGAAGTATCAGTTCTGTTTATACCATAGTTCCACACATAAGAAGTATAGCGACCTAGAGGAGTTACTTTACCTGTAAATGTTATGGTATCTCCTAGACAGACCTTCATTGGTTTAGCCAACAATTTAGTGGTGTCATAAGCATACACATCAATGAAGAACATTGTATCTCCGCCGGTGGTATCAGGATAAGTTACATAACAGTTTTTAGTTGTGTTACCAATTTTCAATTGATAGAACTGGGTTAACTTGATGTAGTATCTACCTGGAGCAGCGTATCTGTGACTTACTGTATCATTTGAAGTAGTGATGGTATCTCTTTGAGAAGCAACTACGTTATCGCCGAATTCCCAAATCCAGATGCTACTATCAGCTCTTTGGTGTTTACTTAAGTTATTGAATAGAACTTTCTCACCAACACAGTACTTAGTTAACATATCTTGTTTGAAAAGTGGATCAGGACCAGGGATGTAAATTCTTACAGAATCCCAAGCCACACAACCTAATTCAGTTTCTACTCTCCAAGTAATCCAGAAATATCCATTCTTGGTGTAATCGTGACCGACTTTACCAGGTAGATTATTGAAGAACGAGTTGATTGAATTGCTTTTCTTATCACCCCAGTTTACAGTCCATTTAATAATTCTATCGCAAGGGCTACCTAATTCAGCAATACAAGGATCTTGTATGTATGAAGAGTCAAATAACTCGACGATGGTATTACATTGTGGACGGGTTTGGTCTAATCTGAAGTTAGCTCTCAAAGCAGTCACATAGATTTTTTGAGGGATGGTATCTTTACAACCTAAACTGTCTGAAGCCGCAGTTCTAATTAAGTAAGATAAACCAGTATCTTGATTGTAATACTTGCTACCTGTTCCACCACCTAATATTAAGGTTTGACCAGGTGCGTTATCTAAACCAGTTACTGACCATGGGAATCCACCGAAAGTAGATTTAGGATCTTGGCCATCATCACGTTTGTTTAAGTCATGTCTTGTATAACCTTCTCTGTTTAAATTTCCAGCCTCAGAAATACGGTTTCTCCAATAGTCAACACAATCGAGCAATGAGTTACCTGTTATATTACATATCACATTCAGTTCAGGGTATACGTTAAAGTATCTAAACTGTGGTTGAGCAACTACCGCTTGACCGTGACATAAAATTGTGTCGGTATAATTCATTACAGCGTAGAAGCCTACAAGAACTTTCTTCAATGTACCTAATTTCTTAGTACAGTTTTCAGGAGCATTACTTCTTAAACCGAAGTTAGCACCATAGTAACCAGCATATTGAGGCACGAAGCTGTAAGCATGGTACATTTTACCGTCCCAACCTTTTATGGTATCAACTGGCAACAATGTAGAATCTCTATAGTGCATTGAATCTTTTTTGTCAGCCACTTTGTAGAATCTGATAAATCTTCCGAAGCCAGTGGTGTCTAAACAACCTCTAGATCCAGTGTAAGGCTTACCAAATGTACCTTGACCATTCCAAATTAATTGATTCATTTGAGCTGGAGACAATTCGTAGATATCAATTTTGTTTGCTTGTAAAATCAACTTGATGATATCGAATACTGGTGTGATATCTGCCTCAGTATGCCATTTTAAAACTTTAGCCGTTCTAAATTCAAATGAGTCAGTAGTTTTTGTTTTACCTGCAAAAGATGAAGTTTTAATAATTTGCAGTCTATCTTCTAAAATAGTAGAATCTGTCAATTTTGTTTTATCACCTTTCAAACGGGCAAATCTGTTGTAACGTTCAGTTACTGCTAGTCTGTAATACGTGTTAAAGTATTTACCAACGTTAGGACCTTCTAAACTCCATGTTGCTTCTTCAACATCTGGAACATAAGTTCTGTTCCAAGCTAAAGTAGTCATACTTAAAGTATCGCGTTTACAAATCTTAGTGAACTCTTCACCTTCTTTTGGTTTAACAATTCTGAAACGGTTATCCAATATAGGGAAACGAGCAAACTTAGGATAGTATTGAGTATCTACGCAATTTGAAGGGTAATCTGATCCACTGGTTGGCCACATGCCGTTACCTACCAATAAACCTACGTTGATATAACCAGTGATGGTATCTTTGATATCATCTACAGTAAATTGTTTAGAGAATCTGTTACCAGCAGGGCCATTAATTTGGTATCCTGGAGTTGGAACTTGGTAAGGAGGATTAATTGGAGGTAAGCCACCCATAGAAACAGCACCTGGTGTCAAGTTTGCTCCTACTAAAGCTTCCCATTTGGTTTTATTTAAAGCTGTATCAAAATTGATTTCAGCCCAAGTACGCATACAACCAGGTTTGGTGTCATCTAATATAAATGTCAAACCATAATTGTCTTGGTCACCACCCAAACATTGGGTACCGATCTTTCTTAATTTTTTAGCACTTGGTGGTTGCAAAGCAAGTTGAGCAATCGCTTCGTGTTCGCAAGCCAATGGATGACAGAAATCTTTGTGGTTTAATCTAACATTAAAACATTTAACGGTAGTACCAGCATAGAATTTTTGTCTGTGAGCAGCAGCATTCACGCTATCGCCAACATTGTATCCTTGAATTCTTTCTTTCTTCCAAACATTATGGTATCCTTTAACCATAAAGAGTGGAATGGTATCTTGGGTGTATATGACCCATACGTTGTACAAGGCTTTATCTGTAGTGTTCTTTATTACTAAGGTGTTTCCTGGCTGAACAGTTAAGTATCGAGGACCGACAAATCTGTTAGGCGGAAGACCATTCTTAAAGTCAATATATACGGTGTCACCTAATTGCAAGTAAAACTTGGTAGCTGTAGTCATATCTATTTGAGCCGGCCCTGATATTTGCGTGGGCACCATTGTCTTGTTGGTAATGGTTGAATAGATACTTGAGTCTTTTGTTTTATTTGCTAATGCGTTGTTACCATAAAATAAGAAGGTGTCTCTGATAATTGCTACTGAATCGTCAGCCCACATTTTCTTTTGGTAACATAAACCTGAGTCAGAACTGTAGTTTAATACACTTTCTGATTGTAGTCCAAAACGTGTTTGGTACAATGAATCCCAAGGTGTATACCAGTGTGATGGCAATGAGTCTTTACTGTACTTACAGTTCTTACCTACGTTAATTCCGTATTTGGTATCTGTGGTACATTTTTCACAATAGTCATCATCAAAATCCCAAAGTCTAGTGGTACACTCGTTACCTCTTTTTTGATTAGCTCTTTTTAATACAGGAGGAGGTCCATCTGGAGATCCAGCTTTTCCTTTTATAAAACCGTGCACTAAAGGACGGTTAAATCCTGGATAAATACGTTCGTGGATTGACGGATCAAATGTTGTATTTGAAGGCAACAATACACGTGTAGTTTTATTTACAATACCACTGTCATAGATTAAAACCAATGAGTCATCATCTACTTTATTTTTATCGTTGTGGTAAAATTTAGAGAAGTTATAGAAGTGAACAGTATCTTTAATTACGCATTGGAATCTTTGAGTGTCCTCTAGGAAACGCATGCCTGAAGAAACTGAACCTTCAATAATAGATTGTGGTCCTATAACTAAGATTGTATCATATACTGTTCTTCCGCAACCAGGTATACTGTGTGTGAAAGAGAAGGTAACTTGGTATGGTCCTAGGCCGCCAAATTTGTGGCTACCTGTCCAGTTTCTAGTAATGTTAGCAGGAATTGGAGGTAACTCATACGTATACAAAGGGTTGGCCGCTTGTGGAATTGGACCATCTTTTAATTTAAAACTAAAAGTCGCATCATTGATACACAATGAGTCAAAATCAGCAATAATTACCGGCTTAACAATCAAGTTGGTAGCAGATGCAGTAAATTTAAATTTCTCAGTACATCCAAAGTTTGTTGTAACTGTTAATGTGGTATTGAAATTACCACCGTTTGGTCCTTGAGACTTGAACCAGTGACAAATTCCGTTTGGAACATTTGCTCTCCAAAGAATATTGGTGGTTTTATCTCCATTATCAACTTTACCATCACCCCAATCCCATGAGAATGATTGAATACTATCTAGTGGAACCGTTGATTTATTTGTAACACATAATTGCACACTGTCACAACGTTTAGGTTGTGGTGAAGTAAAGTTCAGTCCTAATGAAGGTTGAACAATTGCAACTGCATTATATCTTGATTTTGTTATACAGCCATTGCAATCAACTACCTCTACAGTCATACCATAAGTACCACCTGCAGGATCTTGAAACGAATGACAAAAACTTCTTGGGCCATTGCCGTTGAAGGTGTATTTTGTTCCATCGTCAAATACCACAGTAGTGCTACAAATGCTACCACCAGATGCCATTGATTTACTGCTGTCAGTAAAACAAAAACTGTTGTTAGCAAAACACTGGGTTTTATTAACAATCAATTTAACATCTACTTTAGGTTTTGGATTAACAACAACTGGTAAGGTATATGAACAGTTACTACCATTCGATAACCTAATAGTCAATTTAATCGTCTTAGTTCCTGCAGTGTTAAACACAAAAGTAGGAGTAAGTGATGTGGTGTTGCTTCCTATGCCATCAAAGTCCCAAACGATGTTACTCGATCCGGGCGAATTACAGTTAAAAAGGATTGGTTCACCAATACAGGCTGGAGCTGAAGCAGTAAAACTACACTGCGCATTCGCATAAGAATACGTCAGAAGCATTGTGAGCAGTAAGCCCCAAGCCCTTGTCAGACGGATTATTTTTTGCTTGATATTCATATTAATTTGAGATTGCATATTATATTCATTTTTTAAATTTTCCAAATTTTTATCTGATTAATGTAATTCTTCGGATAATTGGACTTGATTCTGCTTTGTTTTTGTATTTATAAATAACTTTCACGAAATAAAAACCTTCAGGTGCCAATTCGCCATTTGGCATGCGGCTGTCCCACGCGGTATATTTGTTTTTTGTTCTAAATATTATCTGATTGTCAGCGGTATAGATAATTATTTCTACCCTTTCTTCTCCTATCAATTTAATTAAATAATTATCATTTATTCCGTCACCATCATTTGTAAACGCATCTGGAACTTCAATGTATGAACTGTCTTTAATTGACGGATCGGTTAAAAATACTGGTTGAGGCTCTTCCGCAATTGAATTATCCAATTCGTTAGTATTTGTTTCAGTAATTCCTGTTGACTTTTCTACTGTACCTATATCCAATGTGTACCCGTCCATTGGTGGTGGTAAATCAATATCAAAAATATCATAGTAGGCCTGAATATGATCAATATGCTCGTCAGCTCTAATTGGGTCGATCGATTCAACTGATTCAGATTTTTTGGAACTTTTTTGATCTGTAACATTCGATTCAGAATTCAATTTAACCTCATTTGCTTGATCAGATTGTGCTTCGTTGGCTACAATTGAGCTTTGATCTTGTACTTCAGTTTTTACTGGTGAGTCTGTATTGTATTGATATACTGCAGCAGAAATACCCGCAATTACTAGGGCACTTATGGCTGCCTTCATCCAAATGGCTGTTTTCACAGCTGCACCTGCTACAGCGGCGCCAGAACTTAATGAACTGGAAATACCTTCCCAAGCACCTGGAGGTACTGGAGAACTGGCGTTCCCTAGGTCTTGTTTAAAAAGACCATCAAATAATTCTTCGTTCGTGTTGTTTACTTTCACTTTAAATTTTCTTTTAATACCCACTCTTGCAAATGTATGCGCGCTTTATGCAGTTGGCTTTTACTGGTGTTCTCACTGATATTCAAGAGTTTTGAAATTTCATCATGAGAATACCCTTCAATTGCAAACAAATTGAAAACGGTTCGATAACCATTTGGAAGCCTGTTTACCAATTTCATTAAATCTGCTGTCTTTAATAAAGAGATGGTGTGGCTGTCTATAGGTCGTTCTGCAACGTCATCAATGCTGTCAACTATATTTTGTTTTTGGTTTTTGCGGTAAAATTCGATGCTGGTATTGATAAAAATCCTTTTTACCCATCCCTCAAAAGACCCTTTGTGTTCAAATTTTTCTAAGTTTTTAAAAACTTTGATAAAACTTTCCTGCAAAACATCCTTTGCTTCATCCTCATTTTTCGCATAACGCAAACAAACGCTATACATTTTTGGAGCTAGTAAATCAAATAACTGTTTCTGCGCTTTAGGCTGATTATCAATACATTCTGCTAAAATGATGTTTAGTTTATCTGTATGATTGTCTGCCATTTACACCTTGAATTACAATTCAATTTACTCTTTAGAAGATATTTTCAGGCTCTAGGTTGCCTGAGTAAACAATTTTTTTTAATTTTCTTCAGGAACAATTTTTCCAATCGCGTAACGGTCTTCCAAAGCCTTATAAGTAGACTCAGAATAAAAACCTATACTTTCTATTGCTTCTATAATTTCCTCTTGCGTTAAACCTTTGGCTGGACGTCTAAACTTAACCGCCAACATATTCTGATCTCTGTTTATTATATAAGAGGCATACAACATATTTAAATTGTTGTGCAATAATTCTTCGTACAATTGTTCGTGTCCTGTTTCTGGTAAAAAACACACAGGTGAAACCACTTGAAAAGCAAAAACCGGCTCATCAGACTCAAAATACAACCAAGCATTTTCTTTTTCTACTTCCCATAAATCAATGTAAATTTCTGTATCGCCGTTGTAAATCACCCACTGTCCTTGTTCTGCGGCCCTTGTTTCCAAAGGATTCAAGCCTAAAAAGGCAAAAGTAGATTCAATTAATTGCGAATTGGTTTCAAAGTTCATAACTTGTTTTTTAATGAGTCTGCAAAACTAAATATTAAAAGTTGAATATTTCAGAGTTTTTCAGCTATTTTTGCACCCAAATTGTATAATAATGTCAGTATTAGTAGGAAAAGACTCTAAAGTGATCGTTCAGGGCTTCACAGGTAAAGAAGGCACCTTTCACGCAACTCAGATGATCGAATACGGAACCAATGTTGTTGGTGGTGTTACACCAGGCAAAGGCGGAACCGCACATCCAGAATTGAACAAACCAATTTTCAACACCGTTCAAGAAGCTGTTACAGCTACAGGTGCTAACGTAACGATTATTTTCGTTCCACCAGCATTTGCTGCTGATGCAATTCTAGAAGCTGCAGACGCTGGCATCGCTGTCATCGTTTGTATCACTGAAGGAATTCCAACCAAAGACATGGTGAAAGTTAAAGAATATTTAAAATCTAAGTCTTGTACTTTGATCGGACCTAACTGCCCAGGTGTTATGACTCCAGGTGGCGCTAAGGTTGGTATCATGCCAGGATTTATTTTCAACCCAGGTAGAATAGGTATCGTATCTAAATCAGGTACGCTTACTTATGAAGCAGTTGACCAAATCACCAAAGCGGGTCTTGGACAAAGTACTGCAATTGGTATCGGAGGCGATCCAATTATCGGTACTAGTACCAAAGAAGCAGTTGAAATGTTAATGAATGACCCTGACACCGATGGTATCATCATGATTGGTGAAATTGGTGGTGGAATGGAAGCTGAAGCTGCAAGATGGATAAAAGCACACGGAACAAAACCAGTAGTTGGTTTTATCGCTGGACAAACTGCTCCTGCTGGTCGTAGAATGGGCCATGCTGGTGCTATTGTTGGTGGTAAAGATGATACTGCTGCTGCAAAAATGGCTATCATGCGCGAATGCGGAATTCACGTTGTTGAATCTCCAGCAGAAATTGGTGCTAAAATGGTAGAAATACTAGGTGCTAAAGCAAACGCTTAATAAATAAAAATCTTAAGCCCCCTATTTCTAGGGGGCTTTTTTTATGCAATTAAATTCAAACATAAAAAACACATTATCCATGGGCAATTTAAATTTAAAACTTTTCATTCTAATATTCTCTATTACTTCTACCCTCTTTGGCCAAAACAAAAAGCCATTAAATATTCTCTTTTTAGGAAATAGCTATACTGCAGCAAACAACTTAAGTGCTATGGTTTTTGACATGGCCAATAATGCAGGTGACTCAATAAAGCAATCGAATCTTACCGGCGGCGGACAAACACTTTGGAACCATGCCTCTAACAACAGCCCTTCAATGAATGAAATCAATACCGGTCTCTGGGATGTCGTTGTTTTGCAAGAACAAAGTCAAATACCTTCTTTCACCGAACCTGAAGTTGAAACCTATTTCTATCCAGCCGTCAAGTATCTAGACAGTGCAATTCTTTCGGCTAATCCTTGCGCAAAAACCATGTTGTATATGACTTGGGGTAGAAAATATGGAGACGATATGAATTGCCCTAATTGGCCGCCTGTTTGCACCTACAACGGAATGGATAGTTTATTGAAAAAACGCTATTTAAAAGCAGCACATGACAATGGTAATATAGTTTCTCCGGCAGGAGCTGTTTGGAATTATATACGCAACAAACATCCTGAAATTGAACTATACGAACCAGACAACAGCCACCCTTCTTTTATAGGAACTTACACTACTGCAGCCTGCATGTATACTACCATTTTTAGAAAATCGCCTCAAAATTTCAATGTTAAATACCATTTGGAGGATTCTACAATTTTGAAAATAAAAAATGCCATTGATTCTGTGGTATTGCCAAACAGTGATTTGTGGAACATCAATATTTATGATGTTAAATCGCAATTTTCTTACAGCAACAACAATGATACTTTTCAGTTTAAAAACAACTCTAATAATGCCAATCAATATTTCTGGGATTTTGGAGACGGTGACACTTCTAGCTTAAAAAACCCAAAACATATATTCAAGAGCGGAAAATATACCATTCAACTCATTGTTTCTTCTTGCGAACATTCAGACACAAGTAAAATAACAATACAATTCCAAAACACAAATATTGACAATTTTACCAATAATGAAATTGAGGCATATCCCAATCCAACCGATAACTATTTAAATATCAATTTAAAAGAAGGTTTTGAATCAATAGTGTTGCACAACCACCTGGGTCAAATCATCTATCCTAAATTTCAAAACAATTCAGGGACTTTAACATTAGACCTTACACAAACGCCCTCTGGAATTTATACCTTACAGATAATCCAAAACGACAAAATCTCTTTTACTAAAAGAATTGTCGTTTACTAGCTTATGACCAATTAACTGACTAATTCGATGGAATAAGTTCGCGATTAATGGCATTATTCTTACCTTTGCAGTATGATGTCGATGCCAACAAATTCTAAATCTGAATACTATATCCAACTTGAAGAACACTACAATGCGCACAATTACCACCCGCTGCCAGTAGTTCTAGAAAAAGGTGAAGGTGTTTATGTTTGGGATGTTGACGGTAAGAAATACTACGATTGTTTATCTGCATACAGTGCCGTTAACCAAGGCCATTGCCATCCAAGAATTATTGCTGCATTAAATAAGCAAGCATCTAAACTTACCCTTACTTCACGCGCTTTTCACAACGATTTATTGGGTGAGTATGCTGAGTTTATTTGCAAGTATTTTGGTTACGACAAAGTACTTCCTATGAATACAGGTGTTGAAGGCGGTGAAACTGCACTTAAATTATGCCGCAAATGGGCTTATGAAGTAAAAGGTATAGCTAAAAATCAAGCTAAAATTCTATTCGCTGAAAACAACTTTTGGGGCAGAACCATTGCCGCGGTTAGTTCTAGCACTGACCCTACAAGTTATTCTGGCTTTGGACCCTTTACCCCAGGATTTGAAATAATACCTTATAACAATATTGAAGCCTTGCGTGAAGCGCTTAAGGACCCGAATGTGGCTGGTTTCATGCTAGAACCTATTCAAGGTGAAGCGGGCGTAGTTGTGCCTGATGAAGGCTACCTTAAAGCTGTTCGAGCATTGTGCTCTGAACATAATGTATTAATGATAGCAGATGAAGTACAAACTGGAATTGCCCGTACTGGTAAACTTTTAGCCTGCGACCATGAAGAGGTAAAACCTGATATCCTAATTTTAGGTAAGGCTCTCGGCGCTGGTGTATTGCCAGTTTCAGCAGTATTGTCAAGCAATGAAGTTATGATGACTCTTAAGCCTGGTGAACACGGAAGTACCTTTGGAGGTAATCCATTGGCTTGCGCAGTAGCCATGGAAGCTTTGAAGGTTGTGACTGATGAGAAGCTTGCTGAGAATGCACAGAAAATGGGTGAAATTTTCAGAACCCGTCTTCGCAATATCCCATCAGATCATATTGAAACTGTAAGAGGAAAAGGTCTTTTAAATGCTGTTGTAATTAAGCCATATGGTGAAAACAAAACAGCTTATAACATTTGTTTGGCTCTTAAAGAAAATGGATTATTGGCAAAACAAACCCATGACCACATTATCCGCTTTGCACCGCCATTGGTTATAACAGAAGAACAAGTTAACGCTTGTTGCGACATTATAGAGCGCACAATTTTAGCAGAAACAACTGCTTAAATTCTATTAAAATTTAATTATTTGATTAGGAGAATCTGCCCGAAAGCGTTGTTCTTCTTAATGTAAGGTCCGTTTTGTGTATTGTAGAACAATTTCCAGATATACAAACCTTCCTGAACGTATTCACCTTTATAGGTTCCATCCCAACCTACATTGTTTTGGTCAGTTTCAAATACCAATTCACCCCATCTGTTGTAGATTTGGAATAACTTAACTGTAATATTTCTACCTCTTGGCATAAATACGTTGTTAACTAAGTCATTGCCAGGTGTGAAAGCATTGGCCATAAACAAATCGCAATATTCGTTTTGTTGGAAGATGAATAAAGAGTCTTGCACCTGACCACATGGATTGCTAACAGTTACTTTATATTTTCCAGCATTGAAAGCATAAATGGCACTATCGGTGCTACCTGTACTCCATAAATAAGTTGATTTAGGTGAACTCGCATTTAACCATAAACCTCCGCCTTTACACAATACAGTGTCAGAACCTAATTGCACTTTTGGTGCTTTACTAAATACTATACTCATGGTATCGGAAGCTGAGCATTTCCCCAAGGTTACATCAACGAAGTAGCTGCCAGTATTTGAAACCGATATGCTTGAAGTTGTAGCCCCGGTGTTCCATAAATACGTTCCTGGCTCATTGGTACTAAGGTTGTAATTCAAGGCTGAACATATTGCTGTATCTCTTCCAATGTACGGACTTGGCACTGGAGCTATTCTAAAACTTTGAGTACTTGTATCACTACAATATTGGTCTTTTAGAATATAAGTCAGACTATGCGTTCCAACCGTATTTGGCGTAAGATCATTTCCGTTCATAGGATAACCTGAAAAAGTTCCTCCGCTAACACTTGGTGTAATTAAATCAACCGTTTTACTTGCGCAATAAAAAGTATCTAATCCAGTAAAACTGCTGTTAATATCTGGCAACACCCTCACATCAACGGTATCCCTACCTTTACAGCCTGTATTTGCAAAAGCAATGTGTATGACCTTATATGTTCCAACTGATTTGTAGCGGTGAGTGACTGTTTGTAAATCGCTTGAGTCATTATCCCCAAAATGCCATCTAAAATAATTCAATGTATTGTCAGGATTATTAAAAACAAACTCGTTATTCTTTAGACATTGATCGGTGTTATTTATATTTAAACTACCAACTGGACTTGGCAACACCGTTACATCATAACTTAATGTGTCTTTACAGTTAGTAATTAAATTGTTGAAATAAATGGTTAATTCCAACTGAATCTTGAAAACACCGCTGGTTTTGTATTTGTATTTTTGTTTAGCATAAGTATCAGAATCACCATTACCCATAAACCACTTATACCGGAGACTCAAAGGGAACTGGCCAGTTACCGGTTTGGTTTCTAGTCTGTAAAAGTTATCCTCTAAACACTGCGTATCTTTAAATAAAGTCTTATCAATAAAAGCTACTTTCTTCTGGAAAATTCGAACGTTTCTAACATAAGAAGCAGGACAACCAGTATACGAAGTTATGGTTCTTAAATACACATTTACCAGACCAGCACTAGAAAAGCGATGGGTAACAGGCGTTTTTGAGGTTGTGTCGCTGTTACCGAAATCAAAATAGTATTTGATACCTGGAATAGTGGAAGTAGAGGTATTTGTAAATCTAAAACTATTACTCATTTGACAACTGTCTAAAACCAAGGTTGCAAAAGATAAACTTGCATCATAGGTTGTAACACTTATCGATGGTGCATTAGCCGTTAAATACAAAGTATTCGTAGGATCATTGTCATGTTCATACATGACGAAATAATAAGTCTTACCTGGCAATAAATTTTTTACTTGAACATAATTTACGCCAGTAGCATTGAAAACAATGAAATTTTTGTTTGGGACATCATACTCAGTACCTTGCCCAAATGTTGGATCTTGGGTATAAGCCAATCCATCAACAGGTGAATATGTTGGCAATGAACCTTCGTGGGCAACAATTAGTCTCATTTTGCCATCACCATCCGTCCAGTTTATGTTGACAGAATTGCAATTGATATTGTTGACAGTTAAGTTAGATGGCTGAACCGTTGGCCTTGTTGCATGGGAAATTAATGCCATAAGGCAGAAAATTCCAGTTAGGAGATGTGCTTTGTGTAATTTTAGAGTCACGGTTGTGAAAACTTAATTCTTCGAATTAATAGACAAAAATAAACAAAAAAGGTTGCTTAGACTATGAAATTTTTATTTTATCAGGGGCAATTAAGTCTAAATGCTTGTATTTCATTAAGATTTGTGCAGTAGTCACTATGTCTTTTTTACAATAAACTGATATTCTATCCAAATCATTCTGCTGCCAATAGGTGTGACCGACCATACTTCCGTCGATATCGTCCTTTGGAGAGGGTATCCCAAAACACTTTGCCAAGACATTTAAAGAGGTGTAATTTTTATAGTCGCCAAACTTCCAAAGTTCCATGGTATCCAAATGCAGAATTTCCCATGGCTTCTTTCCAGTAATGTTTAAAATATTTGGAATTTCTATCCCATGAATCAACATGCGCCTGCACAAGAAAGGAAAATCAAACTCTTTTCCATTGTGAGCCACCAATCTATGCTTCCCCTCAACATTAAAGTGCGTATTAAGCAGTTCAACAAATTCAAGTAAGATGGCTTTTTCATCATGTCCCGAAATGGCTTTAACCTTTAGGTTCATTTCGCCATCCACCAAATGAAAAATGCCTAAGCCAATACAAACTATCTTTCCAAATTCAGCGTAAATAGCTGCTCGGTCGTATACCAAAGCTGCATTGACATCCGCATTGTTTATTGCACCTGCCTTTTTAGCCCATAGTTCTTGCCATTCTTCATCCAATTCTTGATAAGTCGCAAATTGAGAAACGGTTTCAAGATCCAGTACGAGTAAATCTTGTAATTGTACATTCTTTAACATTTGTGTAATTGGTTTTACCAACTGCCACCAGAACCACCTCCACCGAAGCCTCCGCCACCGAATCCTCCAAAACCACCACTACTTCCTCCACCACCCGATCCGCCGCCAAATCCTCCAAACATTGGGCCCATGAACACTCCTCCTCTTCCAATAGTCATGCCGCCACCTCTATTCTTTCTGGATAACAATATTATCACTAAAATAATGACAATTAATTTAAATATCAAACTTCCAGGTAACTTTTTTGAAGATTTGTCATAGGTTTTGTAATTGTACTCCCCTTTTGCCAAAGCAATCAAAACGTCGGTTCCCTTATTCAATGCTTCAAAATTTCTACCTTCTTTTAACAAAGGGTTAATTTCCTCTTCTACAATTCTATTGGCTGTTAAATCGGGAATAACACCTTCTAAACCATAACCTACTGCAATAAAAGTCTTTCTTCCTATTCCACTTTTGGTGGGTTTAATTAAAATTACGATACCGTTGTCATCCTTGCCTTGACCAACACCCCATTTCTGACCCAACTCTGTTGCATAAGACCACGGCTCCATGTCATTCAAATCGTCTACCACCACAACCACTATTTGATTGGAACTGGTATTTGACAACTCTTCTAACTTGGATTCCAAGGTAGCTGTTTCTTCTGCTGAGAAAAAATCGGGAAATTCTTGTGAAAGGTTATTGACTAATCGCGGTGGATTTGGCTTTTCAGGTAAGCCTTCAGATTGAGCAAATGCAGATTGAGAAACGAAAACCAAAAGCATTAAAGTTAGGGCATAACTCAGGCAAGCCTTCAAATGCTTTTGACTTGCCAATATCATTTTATTCGCCATAACTAATCTCATTGCTTAATTCGTTTCTGTCATCTTTATGGTAAGGAAAATAGGTTCTTAATTTTTCACCAGCCATTCCAATACCGACCTGCAACCCTTCGGTGTAATTGGCTTCAGCAAACAAATTTCTCATGCTGCTGTATGCCAAATCCCAAAATCCTTCAGGTACTTTTTCATTGATGCCTTTGTCTCCTATAATGGCAAGCTTTTTATCGGCTAAAGCAAGGTAAATTAATACCCCATTGCGTTCAGCCGTTTCATGCATTTTAAGTTTTTCGAATATCTTTTTTGCTTGTAGTAAAACATCACCTTTACACCTCATGTCAATGTGCACACGAATTTCGCCACTGCACATGCGTTCAGCATCTGCAATACTTTGCTGTATGAGCTTGCTTTGCTCATCGGTGAAAAATGTCTTTACATTCATGAATGCTGTTTGGCTTATTTGCCTTCTCTCATCGATTTGATATCAGGCGCATTTTCTGCACCTTCAGAAGATTCAAAATAACCTCTTCTATTGAAATCGAAAATTCCAGCCCAGATATTTCTAGGGAAACGTCTGATTGATGTGTTAAAATCTTGAGCCACTTCATTAAATCTTCTGCGCTCAGTTGCAATCCTATTTTCCATACCTTCATATTGGGCTTGGAAATCTCTGAATGCACCTACTGCTTGTAGTTGAGGATATTGCTCAGCTACTGCCATCAAACGGCCCAATGAAGTTCCAAAGGCATCTTGTGCTTTTTGAAATTCAGCCAATTTTTCTGGAGTTAAATTGCTTGCATCAATATTGATAGATGTTGCTTTGCTTCTTGCTGCGATAACATCGGTTAAAGTTTGCTTTTCAAAATCAGCGGCACCTTGTACGATTTCAAACAAGTTTTTAGTCTTGTCCATACGCGCTTGATAAGCTACTTCCACTTGTTGCCATTGACCAGTTACTGCCTCGTCTTTGGTAGACAAATTGTTAAATGTGCTGCATCCGTTAAAGGCTATTAATGCAAAAAAACCTAAAACTGATAATAAAATAATCGTTCCTCTTTTCATTTTTTTTGTTGTGTTTTTTAATTGTTGTGCCGAAGAATTAAATATTCGGGCTTGTTATATTGATTTCAAAATTAGCAGAAAATTCTTTGATCATTTCATTTTTTATATCGACCATTGAAATTTCCCGACCAAGTTCATTTTTTATGCTCGTAACGCCTTTGTCAACTATCCCACAAGGGATAATGTTGTTGAATAAACTTAAATCGGTGTTCACATTGAGGGCCAATCCATGCATGCTTATGTGCCTGCTGCATTTAATTCCGATGGCTGCAATTTTGCGTTCATTTGATTTTCCCTTATCAATCCAAATACCAATCCTATCATCAATACGGTCGCAACTTATACCCTGATTTTGCAAAACATTGATGATACTTTGTTCGATGTTAAACACAAACTTTTTAACGCCGATGTTTAATTGTTCCAAATCGAAGATAGGATACACCACCAATTGTCCAGGACCGTGGTAGGTTATATCACCACCGCGTTCTATATCATAAACAGAAATCTTCTTGTTCTTCAACTCTGCTTCCGACAACAACAAATTGGTTTGGTTGGCACTTTTTCCAAATGTGTATACATGAGGGTGTTCGCAAACCAACAAATGTTGCAAAGGTTTTTTGCCTTGAATCTTCTCTTCTATTGATTTATTGAAAATATCTTTTTGCAACTGCCACACCTCTTCATAGTCCATGAAACCGATATCGTGAAGTATTACATTTTGCATAGTGCAAAGATAGGTAAAAGTAGATTTGACTTATACAAAATAAGCCAAATACTCATCAGCTTCAAACTACTTGCCTTTGCAGCCAACAACTGAACAAATTGGGCATTTTAAAGGGTCGTGTCCCCTTGCCGGACAATATTCTCTACCAAAAAATATAATTTGTAAATGCCCCTTATTCCACAAATCAATTGGGATTAATTTCTTAAGATCTTTTTCTGTTTGCTCAACATTTTTACCATTGGTCAAGCCCCAACGGGTGGCCAATCGGTGAATGTGTGTATCCACAGGAAAAGCAGGAAATCCAAAGGCTTGAGACATCACCACAGAAGCTGTTTTATGTCCCACACCCGGCAGGCGTTCTAATTCCTCAAATGTTTGCGGAACCTCACCGCCGTGTTCATTAATAATGATATTGCTTAAGCCCCAAATGGCTTTCGATTTGGCAGGAGATAAGCCGCAGGGTTTTATGATTTCCCTTATCTCTTCAACCTCCAACTTCAACATATCGTGTGGATTGTCGGCGCGCTGAAACAAGGCAGGGGTAATTTCATTCACCCGTTTATCGGTGCATTGTGCAGAAAGCAAAACTGCCACCAATAAAGTGTAAGGATCCTTATGGTCGAGCGGAATTGGCACCTCAGGGTACAAAGACTCCAAGGTAGGAAGTATAAAACTAATCTTTTCTTTTTTGGTCATTTTAAGTGAACAAAAATCGGGAATTAATATTAGTAAATTCTATTTATTAAATTGGTCAACCTTATAGACCATCTCCATCCAACAAATTGCCCAATCCGCCTAAGATTGAACCCTCTTCTCTTCGTCTTCCACCTACACCCCCATAGGCTATAATTCTAGAAGCCAAGCGGCTTATTGGCAAACTTTGTATCCATACTTTTCCGGGACCTTGTAAGGTTGCGAAAAACAAACCTTCACCACCAAAAATGGTGTTTTTAATTCCTCCAACAAATTGGATGTCATAATCTACTGTTTGGGTAAAAGCCACGATACA
>JAOASJ010000013.1 GCA_030158725.1 Bacteroidia bacterium | reverse complement strand
TTATTTCTTCTCTTCGAAGCGCTGTTTTTTCTTGATGAAATACATGCTTATTGAGGCTATAAATACCAGCAGTACCAAATAGAATTTCCAGTTGCTGAATCCACCTAACTTGTATTGAACGCTTGCTTCGATAGCTGAAATCGCCGCTGCCATGATATACAATACGATTACTATTTGTTTGCTGACTAAGGATTTCTTATCCATTATTTATCTTTTTTTGTTGAGTCCTGAATACTAATAACACCTCTAGGTTTTTTAATTACCCAATCGCTGAAGTCTTGTTTGCTCTCCATGCCTTCACCCGTTAGTATTTCATTCTTAGTGGTAATACGCACAAATTTATCAGTGTATATAATTTGTTTTCTTTGGTCCCAAATTAATTTTTCAGTATTGAGCTTTTCGCCTTTGTTGTTCATTACCACAACGTTTTGACTCACCTCTGTGATTTTTTGTGTTTGATAGGAGATACCTTTTTCGGCACTTAAATAACTTTCTACTTTGCCTTCATCGTTGTAAAAGTTACCTGTAACACCTTTAGGCATGCGCACAATGTCGTTGCCGTCTTTCTTGTAACCAATCAACTGTTTGGCGAATATCTTGGCTTTTAAACGCCCTGAATCGTTGTAATTGATGGTAACATTGCTGCCCTCTTGGGTAAATAAAAGAGTGTCTGCTTGCAGCATTTTTGCCACATTCTTTGAGGCATAGTCGCCACATGAACTTATGAGTATCACGCCAAAGAATATATACAGCAGTTTCTTCATTTTATAATTTCTTAAGCAGTTTATGCCAAAGTATTAATAGAATTTTCTTTGCTTAAACCAATTGTCAGCCAAGGTAAAACCAACCGTTAATTTGAATACATTTTCAGCCAACATGCCGTTTAGCGTATTGCCACGGTGTATGTATTCTGCGGTGAAATTGAACAGCGACTTCAATAAGATTTTATTTCTGCCATCAACATCGGTTCTGGTTTTAGGAACACCGAAGCCGAAACTAATACCGAATTCTTTTAGAGGTGAAATTTGGTTTTTATTGTCTTTAAACAAATAACCAGTGTTTAACATTCTAAAGCCCACACGGTATTCGATTCTCGCTTTGCGTTTGCCTTTTGCTTTTACGCTTTCTGAAAAATCGACATCTGGATCTGGTCTGTATGCAAAGCCCAAACTGATTTGAGAGCTGTTGCCAAAAGAATCGTTGAATAAGTTTTTATCAATCTTCGACCACATATCGGTTCGGTAGTCGGCTGCCACCATCCACAATTTGTTAAACGTGGCGCTGAATCCTGCCGATATACTCATAGGTAAATGTGTTTTCCCTTTGAGGTTATTCTCGTTTAACACCGTGTCTTTTGCAGCGGTTGTGTAATAGTTGCTGATATTTAAAACCTGTCTGTATTCATTGTATCGAATACTTGATTGGTTGCTAATTGTTGCTCCGTAAACAAATCGCACAGGGTAACGGAAGGTTTTATAAATCATTTTGCCACCTTCCAAAACAGAATCGTGACGCAAGATGGTATCTCGGTTGCGCTCGCCTTGTAGACCTAAATCAAATTTAAATCCGTTTAATTGGGTGTTCTTGTCGTAAAAAGTTGCACGAGCTTTTCCTGTGTCAAATAAATAATAAGTTTGGGTAGAGCGGCTTTGACCGAATAGAAATGAACTGTTTAAACCCAAAGACAAATTAGGGGTCAAGTTAACGGCATTGATAAAATACAAGCGACTTAATCCGCCTCGTTTTGAATAATAATTTCCTAACTGACCATAGGTCGTGTCTTGGATTTTATAATAAGAAACGTTGATGTTTGAATAAGGCGCTATACCAAAGGCTACAGCCCATAAGGTGCGGTATTCTTTGTACAGTTTGTTTTGGTTTTTAATTCTAGAACTGTCCTTTAATATTTGTTTTTTGTATACAGGGAAGGCCAAACCGAAATAATTAATATTGCCATTGTAGCTGGTTCTTGCACTGCTGTCGGTATACACTTTGCTTGATTGAACTCTAAATCCAAAATCGAGAGACACTTGCTTCATAGCACCTACAGATGCAGGGTTAGACAAAGAAATGGTTCTGCTGGTTCTAATGCCGTTGCTCACACCACCTAGTGCACGGCTGTATGCATTTGAAAATTGTTCTATTTCTCCAAATCCTCTAGTTGAATAGGGCGAACTGGTGTTGTTTTGAGCATAGGTGTAGCTGAAACAAATCAGGAAGAAACAGATGACTGCGTTTTTTTTATTTTTCATTCAGTAATAACAGGGCGTGTAAACCTTCAAGGACAAAGTTTTCGTTCGCAAATATCTTGTATTTAGACGGGATAACAAAATGGGGATAATCGCCACCACAGAGTATAATTTGTAAGTTTGGATACTTGGTAAAATAGGTGTTGATATAGCCCTCGATTTCATGCTGCATGCCGATTAATACACCATTGGCCATGGCTTGTCTGGTGCTGTTTCCCATTTCGCCAGAAGCTTCTCTATAATCTACCAAAGGCAATCTTCCCGTCATTTGGTGCATGGCTTTTAAACGCAATTCTATACCGGGTGAGATGTTTCCGCCATTATAATTCATTTCAGGGTCTAGGAAATCTATGGTCATGCAAGTGCCAATATCAAAGATTAAACTTGCTTGGTTTGGAAATTGAGTTGCAGCCGCGGCAAGTGCTGCTATGCGGTCGACCCCTAAAGTCTCCTTGCTTTCATAATGGTTTGTAAATGGAAGTTTAGACAAATAACTTAAGTTGTGTATTTCAAAACCTTCTACTTGGTCGGTAGTAGCTTGGGCAACTGAAGAAACGATAACACTATGGATGTTTTCTTGTTTAAACCATTGGTAACAAAAGCTTAAATCAGAGAAGATTTGCTTTTTCATCAATTCGCCTTTCGAATTGAATATTGCCGCCTTCGTGCGGGTATTGCCAATGTCAATAACACCTCTATGCATGAATAATTTGTTTTATGCTACCATGTAAATGTGATTGAATACTGCCATCATCGTGTTTTAACAGCAAACGACCATCAGCATCACAACCCATTACTATGGCTTCAAATTTACCGTTTTGACCATTAAATTCAGCGCTTTCTTTATAAGATAAAAGTGCCTCATCAAATTCTTGGTTCAAAGTTTCTTTTTGGCCTTCTTGTAAAAGGAGATAATTGTATTCAATTTTTTCAAGCAGCAATTTTAAGACCTGCTCGCGTTCTATGTTGTTGCCCAGCTTTTCACCCATAGAAGTGGCATTGAGTTCTTGAAGGTGCTCAAATTTTTGATTGACATTAAGTCCAATACCAGCAATAGAAAAATTAAGTTTTTGTCCTATGAAATTATTCTCTATCAATATACCAGCAACCTTTCTGTTGTCAATAAATATATCGTTTGGCCACTTAATGTGCACCTTAGATTCTGGTAATAGCGATTTAAGTGTAGAGTGAATGCTCACGGCAATTGTTTTGTTGAGGCTAAACGGATCGGTGTTAAAATTAGTTACAGGTTTAAGCACCACACTAAACAATAAATTCTCAAAAGCCTCGCTAATCCATACATTCTTGCTTTGCCCACGGCCTTTTCCTTGAAACTCAGCGACCACAATAGTGCCATCTTCTGCCATGTTTTGCTTCATTAATTCAATGGCAAAAGTGTTTGTAGAATCGACCTGATTAAAATAAATAATATTTTGACCTATAAATTGGGTATTTGGTTTTACTTTTGCAAACACAATTAAAGCTATACAATTAAAGTTACAAGGTTAATGCCAAAAAAGAAATCCGCCAAAATTGATTTAAAAGATGCCATCATTATTGGCATGCTTGAGAAAAAAGCCAACGACATAACAGTTTTAGACCTTAGAAAATTAAAAACTTCTATGGCCGATTACTTTATTGTTTGTCATGGTAACAGCGACAAACAAGTTAGTGCCATCGCTGATAGTGTTGAAGAACAAACCAAAAAGTTAGCAGGAGAACGTGCTTGGCATGTTGAAGGTTCTGAACTTAACGAATGGGTATTGCTCGATTATTTCGACATTGTTGTTCACGTATTCATGGATGAGAAACGCGAGTTCTATGGTATTGAAGATTTGTGGAGCGATGCGGAAATCACCGTTATTAAAGACGAAAGAGATCTTAAATTAAATTCAGCTTCTGATAATGATGAGCCGGTAGCCAAACCTGCAAAGGCAAAAGCAAAGGCAAAATCTACAGCAAAGGCGACTTCAGCTGCACCGAAAGCGAAAGCTAAAGCAAAATCACCTGCTTCAAAAGCGAGCAAAACGCCTGCAAAATCAGCGAAAAAATAAATTTTTTATTTTTTTTGAAATTTAATTTGCAAAAGTCCAATTTATATCTATTTTTGCAGTCCCTAAAAACGAAAAAGGTATCTCACTTTAAGTAGTTTTGAAAAGGAAAAGGGAGCTTAGCTC
>JAOASJ010000012.1 GCA_030158725.1 Bacteroidia bacterium | reverse complement strand
ACGGGTAGGCGTACAAAAAAGAAGCAAGGGCTCCTTCGTAAACATGCCCTGTCTAGTTAGTAAATATTAGGGCTTCACAATAGAATATGCTTTTCTGCTCGAAGAACGCAATGGTATGTAAATTACCCTTATTTCAACACCGTGACCGTTCCTTTGATGGTTCGAGTGACGTCGTAAATGTCTTTGATGACAACCACATATACGTACACACCTTGTAGGGTTCTTGAGCTATTCCAAGTTTCTTCTTTTACATCTGAGTCGAAGACCTTTTCACCCCATCGGTTATAGATGTATAGGTGGTAGGTTTTTACAAAGGGATATTGACCAGGACTTAAACCAAACACATCGTTGATCCCATTTTCATCCATGCTAATGGCGTCGGGGAAGTAGAAATCTAAGCGCTCGTATATTGGAATAATTCGTTCTATGCTGTCGAAGCAGGTATTTTGTTTTCCCACCCTCAGTTTAATGCGCACAAACCCTGAATCAGGGAAGTTAAACTTTGGATTTTTATTGTTGGATTGCCCATAGGTACCAAAGGTCCATGTCCATGAACTGGCTAAAAGTGATCGGTCGTTAAACTGAAAGGGTATGCCTGTATTTGTGTTTGGCAAATGGGTAAAATCAAAAGCTGCTTTGGGTTTTTCAATGACATTAACCGTCAAGGAATCAGTTCCCACACATTGTCCTATTCCTGCCTTAAGTTTTAATTGATGTACGCCCGTTGTTTGAAACTGATATTTAAAGATGGAGTCTGTGCTGGTGTAAGCTACTTGGTCGATCAGCCAATTGTAATTGCTTACAGGGCTGTTGTTGAGTAGATGTGCTTTTAAAATGCTGGTATCCCCCAAGCAGGTTTTGTTAGCTGATATGGCAAGCAAAGCCTTTGTGTAAACCTGCAAGCTCGCGGTGTCGGAAGTCTGGCTGCAGGCATCAGATAAGACGGCTCGGTACAATGCGTTTTGCGCAGGGATGTTCAGTGTTGAATTAGAACCAGAACTTAAAAAAGTGTTTTCTTTCCACCACTTGAAAATATATTTATTTGACTTGCCTCCAGTACCCAAAGCAGTCAATTGAGTTGACGAACTAATGCAGGTGTCTTGAGTCTTAAGTTCAAGTTTTAAAGGCGGCAGAAGCACCGTGGTGAAACTTTGGACATCACTATTTGAACAAGCATCGTTTACAATGACTTTTCTTGAGATTGTTTTTTGAGTGTTTTCATTGTTTAATATGCGCAAACTGTCTGTATTGCCTTGCACTACATTGTTCTGATCAAGCCATTGAAAAGAATAATTGCCTTTGCCACCACTTGCTATCGCTTTAAGTAATGCCGATTGCCCATAGCACATGCTGTCTAGTCCTGTTATGGCGGTTTTTATGGGGGCTAAAACTGTTATGTTTAATCTTGCCGTATCAGGCGTTTTGGTACAGCCATCTTTTAAAATAAGACTTAAAGTTTTAGTCGCATTTTGATTGAAATAATTTGTTGTTTGCAGATGAACGCTGTCTTGGCTGCCAATGGCTTGATTGTCTAATAGCCATTGATACGTATAGTCTTTACCTTTGCCTCCACTTGCAGAGGATAAAGCAATTAAATTCCTGCCATAGCAAAGGGTGCTGTCTTTAGTGGGAGAGGTGATGCTTGCCTTTAAACTTGAAAAAACATTTATTTTAAAACTTCTACTTATAGATTTAGGCATGCAGCCATCGCTTAATTTTACTTGTATATTCTGAGTGGTAATCGTGGTTATTTTTAAAGAGTCAGTTTGAGACAAGGTATCGCCAGTTGCAATGTCTATCCAAGTATATTGATAACCCTGTTTATAGCCATCTTTGCCTAAAGCTTTATATACTATAGATTGTCCTTTGCATACGCTTGTATCTGCGCCGCTGAGCGCTAATTGTAAAGTGTCCCTCGGTGTTAATCTAAAAACTGTTGTGTCGTTTAAGCCAGAACATTGGTCGGTGAGTATGACGCGTATTTGTTTTTGCCCCTTCCAGTTTAGAGGCAAGGTGTAATTGAATGTGTCAGATTCTTGATTGCTGCTTGAAGTTTTATTCAACCATTGAGCCGCAATATTTTTTTCTTGCCAATTCCAGTTTAGCATTTCAGCTTCGCCGCCTGTAAACTTGGCTATAATGGGTAGCGATTTGCCGGAGCAGATTGCCGTGTCATTGTGTTGGAAGCTTGTAATGGTTTTTGTTTTTTTAAGGTGGAGGGTTTTAAAGGATAGCGTGCTTTTTGGTGTACAATTATCGGAAAGGAAAACATACACATTTATAGAATCGTTTTCGTTACTTGGAAATTGATAAATAATAGTGTCACTAAGTTGTTTTTTGCCCGATTTTAATGAAGTTTGAACGCCAGAAGATTCAATGCCAACCCAGTTCCAATTATAATTAGAAGAATCTCCTCCCTCGAAATTTGCAATTAGTTGCACTCGACCGCCCTTACATATGCCGGAATCGGTAGAAGACCTTATACTGATTTTCAAATCTTTTCTAACAAAAATGGTTTTGTAAGCGGTATCTGCAGCCCCGCATCCCGAACTGTCTGCGATAATGATTTGGTAACGGGTTGTTTTATCTGGCCAAGCGGATGTTTCTCTTGCAGTACTGTCTTTCAATCTCGCCCCTGGACTCCACTTCCATTTGGTGCCGCCATAAGTTGTAAGGTTAACGGAATCACCTTTGCAAATCAATGTGTCTTTTCCTGGATAAGCTTTGTCTCTCGAGTAAATGAGAAGTCGCAAGGTGTCAGCTTTATAATAGCTTTGCACTACAGGTGAAGTGCTCAATATTCTAATCCGATATTTTTGGGATGTTTTTACTTGGAAAAAAGGGAGTTTGCCAACGATGCTGCCATTGGTGTCTGAGTTTAATCTGCCAAGTTCTATCTCGTTTCCATTGAAATTGCCGTTTTCATCGCTCAGTTGGGCAATAAACTGATTTGAGGTGTCGTAAACACCAATCTTTGTGTATGGGATTTTAATCGTGTCACCTGCACAATAGGGGCCAGATTTAACACGTCCCCTAATGATAGCGTTGTCAGATATTTTTGTAATAAAAGCGTCGTAGTCGCCGCGCGAAACGGTGCTTTTGTTGCCAAATTGAAGGGTGTTGTTAAAGGATCCACCCACATAAACTGCTTTGCCCGCCAAAGCGGAAATCGAATTAGCCGTACCTGAGGCAGTTCCGCCGCTAGTAGCCCACATGATGTTGCCAATTAAATCAGTTTTTAAAATCATGTTCAACCCTTTAATTGTGTCACCATTTACAATGATTGGGATGCCTAGGTTGCCACCCCAATAGATAAAGCTATCGGAATAAGCATTATACAAAATGTTCCCGCTTCCGCTAAGTTTATTGATTTGCTTTGGTCTTAAAAACCAGCCAGGCTTTAAATCAAAACTCAAAGAAGCCATAAACATCTCGCACCCACCCCAAGTATAACCAATTCCAGGAAATTCTGGGGCAATCTTCCGATTTCCCCATTTTACGGTATCCCCATATTGCCCGCCAATAAAGAGTTGTTTGCCATCTGTAGCAATGGTATTAATGGAAAGCCATTTTTTGCTTTTTAAATTAAATCCTTTAATGTAATTGCCTGCCGAATCCAGACGAATAACAAAGCCTGAACCAGTGGAGAAGGTGTCCCCATTGATGTAATTGTCCGCTTGGGGCGGGGCCTTCAACCCTGCAATGTAAAAGTTGTTTTTAATGCAGGTTATCCCGTAAATAAAGAATGAAAAATCGCCTATAGCTTTATCCCATAACAAAGCACCGTTCTTTGATAGTTCCCCATAAACACCACCAATGTTATTTCCTCTTGCTATATATAATAACCGGCCGTTACTATATGAAATTTTTCCATAGCTAAGACTCTTGGCATTTTTATGTTGTTTGGCCCAAATGAGATTAAAGTTTTGGTCGTATTTCAAGAATACTTGAAATCCGTTTGAAGAACGCATTGAAGCATTCCCAACTTTAAATGTAAAAGTATCATAAAGGTGACCGATGACGTAATAAAACCCGCTGTCATCCACACAAAATGATTGTGTTTGGTAATTGCCCAAAAGAATTGAACGTTTAACATTCCCAAATTTATCAAGTTTTGTTAAGTAGGCTGTAAATTGTCGATTGACGGGTTTTTGAGGAAACTTAAAAGTATCGTAAAATACAGTGTCAGGGGCATTTGTTGTCGGGAAATATCGATGAACTAAAATGGTGCTGCCTTCGTCTTTGTCTGCATGTGAGTCCATGGTTATCTCTCCATCATATCGACTTCCATAACTCTTAATCCATTTGAAATCCTGCCCATTAAGATTCCATGCATTTAATGTGACAATAAGCCAACTAAATGTTTTGAAAAATTTATACATGGATCTAATTTTTTGCATGGGCTCAACAAATTTAAACAAATAAGTAGAGTTTCTCAAATTTTGAATGTGGTAGAGATAATTTCCAATTTC
>JAOASJ010000011.1 GCA_030158725.1 Bacteroidia bacterium | reverse complement strand
CCTAAGTATTTTATCCTACTTTATTGTTAAATTTATATAAATTAATTTCTACACTATTATTTTATATGTCTTTGAATGTCATATTTTTAAAAGGATTTACTTGTTGCAACAAGCTTATTTTCAGGATATTTATTGCTAAAAAAGGCCTGAAATTTTGTTTTATCGACTTTCCTTTTCTATTATTGCATTGCTAAAAATCTCAAACGTGGAAACCAATTTAAATTACATAATGCTAAAAATCAGTTCGTTAACCTAGGGTTTCGAAATCGATTAAATTATTTAATAGTGAAAAATCTCTCTAATTTTTGTAAGTCTTTTTACTCAATTGGTCTTGCTGCTTGCATTAGCAAAGCAAATGTTTGTTCAAATCTGTTGCTACCTAATTTACTTTTCAATTCGATTTTACACAACACACATGAGAATATCTAACTGGTTTTTAATTTACCTGGCTTTCAATTTGTTTCAACTCAATGCAGCTTCTCCAATGGCGAGAAAAGAACAAATGCGTTTGAACTTTGGCGCTGGTCATCCTGTTTTTCGTCTTAACGTTTCCCACTATGGTGAAATGTTTCCAGGTGGACCGAATAGCCTCTATGGACATGGAGGAAATTCAGAAGAAGGGATGATGACCCGATTAATAGTAAATGCTGAAGCCATGATAATGGTGAACAATATTGAAACTGTAAAAACAGATGGCTTTAGCGATAAACAAGGTCATTTTGACAAGCGCCCCATTTTTGTAAATCTGCAAGCTTCATACGATTACTTCAACCTTTCGAATACGGTTAGTGTTTCATTGGCAAATAGTACAACTTGTAATATGGGTCTTGGGTTTTTAGGTTACATGCGCGGTTATTGGTCACTTGGTTTGGCTTCAAGAGCAAACCGCTCCTCTGGTGAGTGTGTCGACAATGTTGGGGGACAATTCGGACTTAATTTGTACAACTCTAAACACGCCCTTCAAGTTAAAGTCTTGGGCTTCCCTTCAGCAAACAAAGTGTTTTCAGAAAAATTGCACAACCAATACAATACCAATGCTAAGTTTGTTTTTAATGCCTTAATGCATTCTAGAATTTCAGATAGAGTATTGTATGAATACGGAGTTGAAAACAATTGCCCAAAAACTGGATTCTCTTACTTAGGCGGAAATTGGCGTTTTTCTCTAAACATCAGAGCTTTTCAAAAACAAGCCCAATATGGTTTTACTTTAAGCCATAGCTTGTAATTTTACTGCAATTTTATTTGTTTCCATCTCGTTTTTAAAGGTCAATTAATAGTTTTTATTTATAATTGCAGTATTATATTCAAAAAAATATGCAATTGAAATTTTTACCCAAATTATTTTTAATAATTCTTTCGGTTTTCACATTCCTTCAAGCAGATGCTCAAGTGATAAACATTGAAAGCTTTGACAATGTTACCTTCCTTCCAACTGGTTGGACAAGTGTTGGAGCCAACAATCTATGGACCAGAAGAACAACTGGAACATTTCCTACTTGCACACCTGCAAGTGGAGCCGGTATGTCACGTTTTGCTTCTAGAGGAGTAGCAGCCAATACCACCCAAACGCTTTGTACACCATCAATTGATTACAGCAATAAAGGCTCAGCACAAGCTTATTTTAGTCTATGGATATTCCGCGACAATGGTTCAAATAATGCAGACAGTTTATCTTTCTATATCAATACCACCCAAAGTTTAACAGGCGCAACCCATATAGGTGCTGTTGCACGATATACTAAATTGTTTCTTCCCGATTCAGTGACTACCAATGGTTGGTATAAATATACTTTCAATGTGCCATCAAGTTTCACCGGAAATACCAATTACATTTTGATTAAAGGTGTAAGCCAAGCAGGGAATAATATTCATATAGATGATGTTGAATGGAATTCGTTTCCAAATCTTTGTAGCGGTGTGCCAACACCAGGAACTGGCGTAGCCAACCCAGGCACCATCTGCGGCGCTTCTGGAACCTCTTCAATTGCTTTGTCGGGTTATACAACTGGGGTAATTGGGATTTCATTTCAATGGAAATCGTCTTCTTCATTAAGCGGACCATGGATCAATATAGGAACCAATTCCGCAACACTTAATACAGGTACAATTACTAGTACCCAATATTACAAATGTTTGGTGTCATGCTCTTACAGCGGTTTGGTGGATTCAACACCTGTAATCACTGTAACAGTAAAACAAGCTACCCTTCCAACCATTACAATTAATCCGAATGCAGCTAACTATTGTGTGGGTGTTCCAACAAAATTATTTGCATCTGGAGCTAGTACCTATGCTTGGTCACCTACCACGGGGTTAAATGTTTCAAATTCTGATACTGTTTTTGCCTCTCCAACTGTATCAACTGTATACACTGTAAAAGGCACAGATACTGCTGGATGTGTTGGTCAAGCTTTCGTGAATGTGACCTTGAGGCAAAATCCTAATGTGTTTATTAGTGCTTTAGATACCAATTTATGTGCAGGTGATTCAGTGTTATTGACTGCCGCAAGTGGTGGAGGAGGTAATACGTTTTTATGGTTGCCAACTGGAAATAAAACATCTTCGTTTTATGCCAAACCATCAGTAAGTAATTTGTATAGCGTTACAGTTACCAATACTTTTGGTTGCAAAGGAAATGCTAAGAAAAACCTTTTTGTTGCTCAAAAACCTATTGCATATTTTGATGTAAACGTATTTGCCAGAACATACCGTTTTGCCGACAGCAGCTTAAATGCCCAAGATTTGTTATGGGATTTTGGTGATGGAAATTATAGTACTGCACGCAACCCGGTTTATACCTACAGTGAAGATGGAACTAAAACCATTACATTAATTGCAAGCAACCCTCCATGTTTGGCAGATACTTTTACCCGCACATTTAATGTTTCAGCAATCAATGTAATTAACAATAACAATAGCTTTAAGTTAAGTCCTAATCCTGCGAAACAACAAGTCGAAATTAGATTTAACCAAGCTACAGAATATGTTCAGTTGATAGACCTTACTGGTCAAGTGCTAATAGAGGAAAATTCAGTTGATAAAATATCCCTAGTATTTGATTTGAGTCATTTGTCTAAAGGCGTTTATTTTGTTAGAAGCAGCAACGGAATGCAAAAATTAATTATTGAATAATTGATTTTATAAGATTTTAAAACCACCATTAATCATGGTGGTTTTTTTTTGATTTTTTTTTCTAGTACTAGGAAATTGCTCGGTAACTTGTATTTTCGTAAAATAAACATGGACTTTATAACACCTCCCTATCTTGAAAAAGGCGATACTATTGCTATAGCTGCGCCTGCACGTTCAGTACAATACAGTCAGATACAAGCTGCAGTGGAATACATGCAAGAAAAAGGTTTTAAGGTTTATTTAGATCCGGAATTATATGCTACAAATCATCAATTTGCCGGAAATGAAAAGCATAGAGCAGATTTGTTCAATAGACTTTTAGCCAATGACGAAGTAAAAGCTATTTGGTGCGCTAGAGGGGGGTATGGAACCGCCCGTATGGTGGATTTAATCGATTTTGATTTGCTGAAAAAGAACCCTAAATGGGTTGCAGGGTTTAGTGATGTAACCGTTTTACTAAGTCATATTGCCAAAGAATGTAATATGGCAACCATACACAGTTCAATGCCTGTGTTTATGAATGAAAAGGCTGGGCAAGATTTTTCTGATGTGCAATTGGCATTTAAAAGTTTATACGCATCTCTAAGAGGCAAGCATACAAAATTTGATTTGCGAGAAAATGCCAGTTTGAATTTAAAGGATTTTTCAGGGGAGGTAGTTGGTGGAAATTTATCCGTTTTATACAGCATTATGGGGTCTAGTTCTGAATTGGATTGGACAGATAAAATCTTGTTTCTTGAAGATTTAGATGAATATTATTACCATATTGACCGTATGGTGTTGGGACTGAAAAGAGCTGGAAAACTCAAGGGTTTAAAAGCCATACTAGTTGGAAGTTTTATGGCCATGCACGACCACACAATTCCATTTGGTTATTCAGTCCAAGATATTCTCACTTACCATTGTGGAGACTATGGTTTCCCTATTATTTTTGATTTAAATTCAGGACATCATTTGCAAAATATTGCCATTCCTTTTGGTGTGCCTGCTGAATTTAAAGATGGAATGCTTACCTTTGCAAACCTGTGAAATTAGTCGTAAAACAAATCACGAAATTTTTTATCATCGGCGTATCCGCTGTATTGGTTGACTTTATAATCTATTATCTTTTATCAGATTTAATGGGTTTGAACTTAGATTTTTCTAAGGGTATGGGCTTTTTGGTAGGAACAGTTTACACCTATTATTTAAATAAACTTTGGACTTGGAAATACACTGAAAGAAGCAACAAAGGCATGCTTTTGAAATTCGGAATGGTATACGCCATATCTTTTGTGTTCAATATTTTAATTAATAAATACGGACTAAAATTGATTCCTGAATTTGATATCAATTTGAATTTGGTTTTTAAAGATACAATAGGTGAAGATGTAAAATCAATCTTTTCTATCAAAGGCCATAAGTTCTTAGCCTTTTTCTTTGCAACCGTTGTAAGTGCAGTGATTAACTTTATCGGTCAAAAATTCTTGGTGTTTAAAACCTCTAATTTAGACCCTAAAGACGAGACTAATATTGAGGTCTCTTAAGGATTTCAGAAAAAATCATTGCTTTTCTAGGTTCGAAGTCAATTTTCGGACCGTATTCCTCTTCAACAATTGTTTGATGGTGAAAGGTTTCAACATTGTCTTTCTTTTTCAACTTAGACGCTTGGATGGGCTTGTAGTGTTTGAGTTTTGATTCTGATTCAGAAATAAAAATCTTTTGCGCTCTAGAAAGTTTATCATCTATCTTTCTTTCCTTTACTGTTTGGGTAATAGGTTTGGCAAATTCTTCAGTTGGAAGATTCAATGTTTTTTGAAGGTCTCTAAAGATGTCCTCAGCTGTTCTTGAGCTAATTGGTCTCTTGTTTATTTTCTTCTCATTTTGCTTTTTCAATTCCTTTTTATACAACCTAGAAAATAAATAGGCTACCCCAATTATAATGTATAATAATATTTTAACTTCGTGGTTCAAAATCTATAACAAACTTAGCATTTAACATTGAAAATAAAAAGTGTAATTTTATTGTTGGGCGGAAATCAAGGCGATGTGTCGAAAACTTTAGCGGCTTCGCTTGCAATCATAGAAAAAGACCTTGGACGCATCATTTCCATTTCACATACTTATCAAACAAAAGCCTGGGGACCAATACCACAAGGTGATTTCTTAAACATTGCAGTTAAAATAAAATGCATAATGCCTGCTAGTTTAATCATGAAAAAACTTTTAGAAATTGAAAAAGAGTTCGGCCGCCGACGTGACATTAAATATGGACCTAGAACCCTAGACATCGATATGTTGTTTTATGGAAACCAGCGTGTAAGCAATCAACTGGTTACTATTCCTCATCCGGAAATTCAAAATAGACGCTTTGTTTTGCAACCTTGTGCGGATATAATTCCCAAATATAAACATCCTGTTTTGAGAAAAAATATTTTAGAATTGTTGTCAATCTGCCCTGATCAATTGGAGGTAAAACTATGGAAAAAGTAAAACAGATGTTACCTCTTTATTGCGCAGGCCCAATTCACTCTTTTGTTCCTTTTATAGAACAAAAAGAAATTATCTTGCTCGATGAACTTAAGTTTCCCAGTCATGCAGGGTTTAGAAATAAAATTGAGTTTGTTGGGGTTTCAGGAAAGCAGACCTTCAGTATTCCTTTGCAAGCATCAAGCCGCAAAGCCAATTATAGAATGGTTGAATTATCGTATCAAGAGCATTGGCAAAATCAATTGCTTAATGCGTTAAGGACTTCCTATGGGAAAAGTCCTTTTTATGAATATTACGATTACCGCTTCATAGAAGTTATTAGAAGGGAATATCAATATTTATGGGACTTTAATTTTGAACTCCTAAACTTAATTTTAAAGTGTTTGAAAATTGAGCTACCCATTCACATTGAGCAAGGAGAATTAATAAAAGATGAGATGCTTTCTGATGTTCAATCTATTCCATATTACCAAGTATTTGCCCAAGAAAATGGATTTGTTGGTGGACTGAGTATACTCGATTTGTTGTTCAATGAAGGAGTAGATGCAACTTTACACCTGCAAAGTTTGAAAAAATAAGACTCTGTTTTTTAGTGTCTTAGCCCTATATCAGGATTTTTTTAAATATTTTTTGGGGGTTAAGGGCCAGTAAATTGTATTAAGGGGTATGAAAGAACAATTGCAAGCCAATCTATTTACCAAGTATTTAGCTGGCATGTGCAGTCATGAGGAAGAAGCATTCTTAAAAAGTTGGTTAAAAAGCAATCCTGCTAACCAAATGTTTTTAGGATTTGTTCAACAAAACATTCCTCAAGCTGTGAGAGCACAAAAATAGTTTTATGGATTCAAAGAGAACAAGCCGCGTACCCGATTTTATTGTCTATGAGAATGGACTAAACTCGCCTATGTCTGAACGTGAAGTTCAAGACACGGAGCGTGTATTGGATGCTGCTGCTTCTTTTACGTATCCGCAAAGCAACACCGATCAAGAATGGTTGAAGTTTGCTTCTAAAATTGGAGTGACTATGCAGGTAACAAAACGTCCAAGAAAGTTTGGTATGTTTAGATGGGTATCTGCGGCAGTAGTCGTTTTAACTATTGGCTTGGGATTCTGGCAATACAAGAATTCAACTCAAAGCAACTATTTAATGGTTTTACAAAGCAAGTCGAACTTAATTCAAAAGCAATTGCCCGATGGCACTGAATTGCGTTTAAATAAAGGGACTGTTTTGGAAGTTAAAACCTTAAATGAGCAGTCGCGTGTTCTTGAATTAAAAACAGGAGAGGTGTTCTTCTCTGTTATGCACAACGATGTGCCTTTTAAAGTGATTACCGACAAAGGAATTGTTACAGTAACGGGTACTGAGTTTGATGTTAAAAACAATCCGAATGAAGTATTTTCCATTTATCTAAAAAAGGGAAGCATACAGTTTGAAACCAACAATAAAATTGTCTCATTAAATCCAGGAGATTATCTTCAAGAAACTGGTATTGGTGAATTTACAATTACCCGTATTTCTGATAGCAGAGCAAGTGTTTGGATGGATGGTAATTTAAGTTTTGACAACACCTTAGTATCAGAAATGGTTAAGGTATTAGAAGAAACTTACAAAGTGAAATTCAAATACGACGAATCTTTGGCAAACGAAAAATTAACCATCACCTTTGATGGCTTGAATGCAGAACAAGCTGCAGAATTGTTGGGCAAAACGCTTAACAGCAACGTGTCTGTTTTGTAGACACATTTCTATTAATATTATCCGTTTAACGAAAACTGGGTTTTGACTGTAAATTTCTCAAGGTCAATTAGCTAATTTTTATCGTACTTTGCAGAGAATGCTAAAATCTGCAGGTTTATATGTCTTTTTTGTCCTAGTCTTTTTTAAGGCTAATGCACAAAATGATGTGTTAAATACTAGGATTAGTCTTAAAGCTAAAAAGCAAACAATGGTTGAGATACTCAACGCCATTGAACTTAAGGCCGGTGTTACTTTCAATTACAATTCGAAAATTATTCCTACGGGGCTGCACAGCATCAATGTAAAGGATGAAGAATTGAGCAATGTTTTGGTTCAGTTGTTAAAGCCGCACAAACTAGGTTTTTCAATTTTGTATGGAAAAAACATTGTCATTACTAAGCAAGCAAAAAAGATAAGTAAGTATACAATTTCGGGATATGTGAATGATGAGATTAGTGGCGAGAAACTTATTGGTGTCAGCATTCACAGTAGAAAGGGTACGGAAACTTGTTTGAGCAATCAAGATGGATTTTATTCCCTAACTATGTTTTCAGACAGTATACAATTGGTGTTTGAAATGCCAGGTTATCAAAGTCGAACAATGGGTTTTAAACTCAGTGATAATCTTGTTTTGAATGTGCAGTTAAAAGATGAATTTTCTGAATTGCGTTATACGGTTTCGTCTAAGTTAGATGACAGACCAAGTTACAAACCAGATGAATTTCACTTCAATGGTAAGACGCTAAAACAATTGCCTGTATTGTTTGGTGAAAGTGATGTGATGAAAGGTTTGCAGCTCCTTCCTGGTGTTAGTTCTGGTAACGATGGTACCATCGGTTTAAATATTCGAGGAGGTGGCCCTGATCAGAATTTAATTTTATTGGATGATGTTCCGATTTACAACCCTTCTCATATTTATGGTTTTTTTAGTGTGTTCAATTCAGATGTCGTTAAAGACGTGAAATTATTGAAAGGCGGAATGAATGCCCGATACAATGGCAGGTTGAGCAGTGTGGTAGACGTGCGTACAATAGACGGGAATAATAAGAAGCTAAAATTACAAGCCAGTCTGGGCCTATTATCTTCCAAGATTACACTTGATGGGCCAATTTTTAAAAATGGAAAAACCACTTTCTTGCTTGCTGCGCGTCGTTCTTATCTGGATATATTAAGCAATGCAGCCCAAAAAATTTGGACACCGGATGCCAATTCACCCTTGAGAACATCTTATTATTTTTATGATGCCAATGGAAAGATTAAACACAGTTTTAGCCAAAAACACCAACTGTCTTTTTCCTTTTATACAGGCCAAGACAATACCTTTATAAAGAATTCATTTTCGGCCAAAGATCCTGGTAAGACAATAAGTGAGCGCGACAGACAAACTGTATTTTGGGGAAATAGAGTGTTTTCATTGCGCGACCACCATGTATTAGCGCCTAAACTTTCTGCTTGGGTAAATGCCTCTTATTCTTCTTACGATTTCGGCAACGAATCGAGCTATGAATACAATGAGGTAACAGACAGTTCAAGAACATTTAATGCATACAATTACCGTTTTGTTTCGCGCATCAACAACAGCATAGCCTCGTATAATTTAGAATATAAACCTGCAAGTAGTTTAACACTGAAAGCAGGTGTGGGTTTGGTTTACCACGTTTTCCAAAGAGACGTTTTTACTTCTGATAGCATTATTCAAAAAGAATTGGTGAACACCAACCAGTATTATGCTATGGAATATAATTCATACTTAGATGCGGCTTGGTTACTTAGAAGAAATATTCGCTTAAATGCAGGTTTGCATTATGTTCAATACCACATTAGTGGGAATGATTTTAATTTTACCCAACCGCGTTTTTCATTCAATTACAAACCGGTTAAAAACTTATTATTGCATGCAGCCTTTCAGCGCACCGCTCAATTTTTACATTTGTTGACCAGTAATACCATTGGTATTCCAATTGATATGTGGCTACCTTCTACCAATATAGCAAGGCCTGAAACCGCCAATACTTATAGCGGAGGGATTAGTTATTACAAAGGCGATTTTGTTTTCAATGCTGAAGCGTTTCATAAAGAAATGTCGAATGTTATAGATTATAAAGAGCAAGCAAACTACATTGGAACAGACAACAATTGGGAAGATAAAATTACTTTAGGAAAAGGACGCGCCTACGGGTATGAATTTTTAGCAGAAAAAAGAAATGGCAAAACCAAAGGCTGGGTGAGTTATACCTTGAGTTGGAACTTTAGACAATTTGATAAAATTAATGGAGGCAAAGAGTTTCCATATAAATACGACAGACGCAATAATTTAGCGGTATTGATAAGCCATGAGTTTTCAAAACGATTGGATGCCTCACTCACATGGGTGTATACTACTGGGGCTAATTATACCTTGCCAGAACAGGTGTATTTTGTGAATTCAGGATTGCAAAAAGGCAATGCCATTTACATTTATGGCGATAGAAATAATTATAAATTCCCCGACTACCACCGTTTAGATTTTGGTTTGAATTTTAAGAAGTTTAAGAAGCATTACACAAGAGTTTTAAGTGTTGGAGTTTACAATGCATACAACCGACAAAATCCTTTTTATGTCAACCTTGCATACAATGCCGAGGGCAAGCGTGTGTTTGAAGCGGTGAGTTTGTTCCCTGTATTGCCTAGTATAAATTATAAAGTAGTATTTTGAGAAAATATCTGATTTATACCGCCTGTGTTTTAATCATTTCTTGCAAGAAAGAGATTGCCGTAAATATTGTTGAAAGACCAGCCAGTTTGGTTGTTAATGCCGATTTGAATGCTGATAGTTTAATTGAAATTGATTTGTCACTTACACAAAATATCATTGATAACAATCCGGAGAAAAAAGTCAATGATGCCGTGATCGAAGTGTTCAGAAAAGACTCAAGTATTTTAGATGTATTAAGTGCACAAGGATTTGGTAAATACAAGTCTAGTGTTTTGAAACCCAAGGCAGGAAACGAATATTTATTGCGAATATTTCATCAGAATAAAGTCTACTGGGTTGACGAAATTATGCCTGATACTTTTGATGTAAATATCATAGATACCAGCAGAGGGGTGTTTCAAGGAAAGAGCAGTTTTTTTCAATACCGTTTAGATATTAAAAACGATTTTTTCAAAGACAATTTCTTTAGTTTTAGAATCAAGCGTATTTCTCAAAAAATAAAAGGTACAGATACCGTTATGGTTGAGGAATGGTGCGATATTGAGACAGTTGATTTTATATTGACTGAGAATCCTGATTCACGGTTTTCTAAAAAGCAATTGCTGTTTACTGACCAATATTTTAGAGGCATTAGACAGGAGTTGAAATTTGGTTGCAGTATTGCTGATTTAAACAATCAAAAAACACTAAAACTGATTTTATATGTTAGCAGCCATTCAAAAAATGGATATAATTATTTCACCTCTGTTAACGAGCATTTGTTTTATCAAAATGATCCGTTTTCACAGCCTACACTTTTGAAAGGCAATGTTAGCAATGCCTATGGAGCAGCAGTGGGGCAAATTACCAAACTTTACGAAATCGATTTTAAATAGCTATTCGCTCGGATTGGCTTGCCAACGGAAGCATAGTGGAATGATAACAAACAAAGTTACAAGTATTCCTATGCTCCAGTTAATGAGTCCTATTGTGTCCCAATTTGAGTTTATCCAATCGTGTATCGGATAGGCTGGTCTAACTGTAATCCAAACATGGTTAATGCATTTATTGATTTCACCTGTTGCTCTGTAAATATTGTACATAAGGATAGGTAAGAAACCGAGGAAGCTAAATGAAAACCAATGCAACCAAAGTGCGGAAAATAACTTGCTTTGTTTTGACCGAATGAGCTGGATGGCAAAAAATAAGGATACAAAGATGAACAGTATTAACACATATTGAATGTCTTCATCAAAAGTGAAAGTTAGTAATCCGAAAACGATGCCCCAGACACCACTTCCAATAATGGCGCTAATCCATGGTTTTAGACTGGTAAAACGGAATAGAATTAACAAGATGCTTAAGCCTAAGGCAATGTATAAATAGATGATGGTTTGCTGGGCAGAAAAGAATCCTTCAGTTTTTAAGTTATGGACATTGTTGATTGAATAATTAATGGCATCAAACTCACCTTCCATGTAATTCATTTTTGCAAATTCAAATTCTTGTAAAGCGCCATAATAGGTGCTCACTTCATGGTAAACCGTGTTTTTATCATCGGCAAAACACCAAGCCACAAGGGTGTCGATTTCTACATTGTGGTGTGCATGGTATTTATCCATGGTTTTAAAATAGGCTTGTAGGCAGATTTTAATTGAGTCGCGTTCTTTGTTTTTCAACCAACGTTTTACTGTTTGATGGTAATCCAAAGCATCTTGTTTGTATTCAACCTGGTCTATAGCTTTTTGACAATAGTTGCCATATAGATATTCAGAATAGGAACTCGATGGTGCAGTAGTTGCCTCAGTTGAGGCCACCGCTGCGGTTGTCTCTTCCACGCTTACTGGTTCTGAGGAATTAAGGTCGCAATAATCAGGTGGAGGAAGGGGCATGTTTCTTTCACGCTCGGCTCTAGCTTCTATTGAATCGCAACAGTTTTGGCTGTCGTATTTATTGCTCGATGTTGGGATAAAGGCTGCCGCTAAATTGACGATATTAGCGTCTTCCTCGGTATTTAAATGGGCGCTGATTTTTAAAAGTTTTAAATGTCTTGCATACAGGTAGGTATGAAAAATTGGGATGTTGATAATGAACACCAAAAACACCAAAACAAACTCTTTTCTCAAACGCGTTTTTGTTACAGGATAAAAACTTTTAAATGCATTGTGACGCAAGTAGTAAATGAGCCAAACGATTAATCCGAGGGATAAAATCAAAATGCCCAAAAGAATAACAGGGAAATGCTCAAATCCTGTATATCCATAATCTTTAAATACGCTAAGACCTTGAACAGAATTGTATCCAAAGAAAAAGAAAAAACTATGGCATATTAAAGAAAATATGATTACTTGAACTATTTTGATGTTCCACAACAAGGGGTGGTTTAACAACAAATATTGGTTGATTTTTTTGATCATGTTTATTGGATGAAAAAGCGTCTAGATGATTGGGTGATGTTGCGTAAATAATTTACGTTTAATTTCTTTTCACTAATGGTGGTGAAAATTTCGTTTACAGCGGTGCCAGCTTTGAAGTGTAATACATACACACCGCCATTGAATTGTATTTGTGTCATGCCAATAGCATCAAATGTTTTGGCAATGGTTTCTCTGCTTTCTTCAATTTCCATTTCGAAGATTAATTCTTGATCTTCTTGTAAATCTTGGTTTTTATATTGGTATTGAGCCTCACCTTGACGGAGGAAAATTACCAAGTCAGATATTTTTTCTACCTCATAAAGTTGTTGCGAGCTGAGCACCAAGCCGAATGGATGGGTAGTCGATTCGCTCATGTATTTCAAGTCTTGCAATATGGTTTGTTGCGAAATGATGTCCAAGTTAGAAAGTGGTTCATCCAACAACATCAGTTCAGGTTTTCTGAGCAATGATTTTGCCAATTCGAATCTTGTTCTATACCCAGAAGAAATGCTGTTCCATGTGTGGTTTTTAAAAGGACGAAGACCAAGACGGGCAATGATGAGTTCAGCACGCATTAAATTTTCTTGACCAGTTATGCCGTATGAACTTAGGGTAAAATGAAGGTTGTCCATTAAAGAACCATACCAACGCGGAACGCGTTGTGGAATGTAAACGAGCTTAGATCGTAACTCAAACAAGCTTTTACTTCCTTGCTCAGCAGCGTATTTTATACTTCCTGCATCAGGTTCTAGGTCTTTGCACAACAATCGAAGCAATGAGGTTTTGCCATTGCCATTTTCTCCAACCAAGCCAACCACTTCACCATATTTAAGCGTAAAGCTAAGAGGAGAGATTTTAAATTGACTGCTTTGGTATTTTTTTTCAAGATTGTTGACTTCCAACAAACTTGAATTGCGCATCGAATTGTCTGGATATGGGTATTGATTGAGTTTTTGAATTAAGCGGTCTAAGTCATTCGCATCAATGGTATTGCTTGATTCGTATACATCTAAAAGGTCAAGTAAATTTTGTTGTATGCTTAAATCGTTGGTGTCCATAACACAATCGATTAAACGGCGTATGCCAAGATTTTGGTCGCCGTGTTCAAAGCAATCCTTTACATGTTGGATTTTGAGCGTATTCATTTTGCTGCAATTAACTAAAATGAAATTGTATTTATTGTCTGAAAAGTAAAAAATCTATCAACAGCGTTTTTTAAGGTATGGGCGACTTGAGCAGGGTCATTGCATTAAAAGGGAGATTCCGTTTTTTTAATTAAAGAAATAAGTCCATTTTTGCACCCGATATGAGTTTATTAGTTACAGGTACCGTAGCATTCGATGCCATTGAAACCCCGTTTGGAAAAACAGACAAAATTATTGGTGGTGCAGCTACCTATGTAAGTTTGGCCGCGTCTTATTTTACAGAAGATGTGTCATTGATAGGAGTGGTGGGCGACGATTTTCCACAAGAATATATCGACTTGTTAAACAACAAAGGGATTAACACTAAAGGTTTGCAGGTAAAAGCCGGAGAAAAATCATTTTTCTGGAGTGGTCGATATTTCAATGACATGAACAACAGGGAGACCTTGGTAACTGAGTTAAATGTGTTGGCTGATTTTGATCCTATCGTTCCAGAAGGTTTGGAAAGTCCAGACTATTTGATGTTGGGTAATTTGGCTCCAATTGTTCAGAGTACTTTGATTTCTAGACTTAAGAATAGACCAAAATTGATTGTTATGGACACCATGAATTTTTGGATGGACATTGCAATGGATGATTTGAAGAAAACCATCAGCATGGTGGATGTATTAACCATCAACGATGAAGAAGCTAGACAACTATCTGGTGAATACAGTTTGAGAAAAGCAGCCCGCAAAATATTGGCTATGGGCCCTAAATATTTAATTATTAAAAAGGGTGAACACGGTGCTTTGTTGTTTTTCGAAGAGGAAGTTTATTTCGCACCTGCTATGTTGTTAGAAGATGTGTTTGATCCAACAGGAGCTGGTGACACTTTTGCCGGTGGATTTATTGGATGGTTGGCAAGTACCGATGATATTAGTTTTGAAAACATGAAACGCGCCATTATTTATGGCAGTGCCTTGGCTAGTTTCTGTGTTGAGAAATTCGGAACCGAGAATATATTGGACATTGACGCCAATAAATTAAGAGACAGAGTAAGCGATTTTCGTCGCTTGGCTTATGTCGATTTTTTAACTGAGTAAATTTTTATGCTTACAGCGCATCAAGTTTTAGATGGATACACGCAGGGGATTTTCCCTATGGCTGATCCAGATGAAGGAGATGCAATTTATTGGTATGAACCAACCATGCGTGGCATTATTTTGCCCGAAGAATTTCATATACCTAAGAACCTCAAAAAGCTTTATTTAAAGAAACCATTTGAATTGCGCATTAACGGCGATTTCAGATTGTGCATGGAGAATTGTTCTAAGCGCGATGAGACATGGATTTCAGAAGAAATCATCGAAGTTTATTCAGGCTTAAACAAAATGGGTTTTGGCTTTAGTTTTGAGGCCTGGCTTGACGGAGAAATGGTAGGAGGTTTGTATGGTATAGCCATGGGTAAAGTATTCTTTGGAGAAAGCATGTTTCACACGGCCACCAATGCCAGTAAAATAGCCTTGGTGTTTTTGGTTGATTGGCTGAGGATGCACGGTTTTATTCTGCTCGATTGCCAGTTTATCAACGATCATTTGTTGCAGTTTGGGGCCAAAGAAATACCCCAAAAGGAATTCTTGAAATTGTTGGATGATGCTTTGGCACAGGGGTAAGAAATGGGGTCTTAAAACTCTATAAATTTCCTAATAAAATTCATTAAGTTTGCAACATAAACCATGATTCGTTCAATTAAAAAACTATTAGTTGCTAACCGCGGAGAAATAGCCATACGTGTGATGCGCACTTGCCGTGAGTTGGGTATAAAAACAGTTGCTGTTTATAGCGATGCCGACCGCAATGCTTTGCATGTTCGTTATGCCGATGAGGCCTATAGATTGGGACCACCACCTTCACGCGAAAGTTATTTATTGGCCGATAAAATTATTGAAATATGCAAAACCCACGGGGTTGATGCTGTTCATCCTGGTTACGGATTTTTAAGTGAACGCTCTGAATTTGCCATTAAATTGGCTGAAGCAGGTATTATTTTCGTAGGACCATCTGCTGAGAGCATGGACTTAATGGGAAGTAAAATTGCCAGCAAGCAAGCCGTTGAAAAATTCGGTGTGCCTTTGGTGCCGGGATTGAAAGAAGCGATTACAGATATAGAAGCAGCAAAACAAGTTGCGGTACAAATTGGTTTTCCTGTTTTAATTAAAGCCAGTGCAGGCGGTGGCGGAAAGGGTATGAGAATTGTCAATGGAGTTGACGAATTTGAATCTCAAATGCACATGGCCCAAAGTGAAGCTTTGAGTTCTTTTGGTGATGACAGCGTGTTTATTGAGAAATACGTAGCGGCACCAAGACATATAGAAATACAATTAATGGCCGATAACCATGGCAATGTTTGTTATTTGTTTGAACGCGATTGCAGTATACAAAGAAGACATCAAAAATTGGTTGAAGAAGCACCGAGTGCTGTATTGACTCCAGAATTGCGCAAGCAAATGGGAGAGGCAGCGGTGAATGTGGCTAGAGCCGCCAATTACAGCGGCGCGGGAACAGTTGAGTTTTTATTGGATGAGAAATTAAATTTCTATTTCCTTGAAATGAATACCCGTTTGCAAGTGGAGCATCCAGTTACAGAATTGATAACAGGTTTGGATCTTGTAAAAGAACAAATCAGAGTGGCTGAAGGGCATCCTTTGAGTTTCACTCAAGACGATTTAAAAATTAATGGGCATGCTTTAGAATTAAGGGTATGTGCTGAAGATCCTATGAATAACTTCTTGCCAGATATTGGTACTTTGAGTACGTATAGAGTTCCTCAAGGGCCAGGCATTAGGGTTGACGATTGTATGGAAGAAGGCATGGAAATTCCTATTCATTACGACAATATGGTGGCAAAATTGATTGTTTGGGCAGATACCCGCGACAATGCGATTGACAAAATGAAGCGTGCCATTACGGAATACAGAATTTCTGGGGTTGCTAATACCTTGCAATTCGGACATTGGGTGATGGAAAACGAACATTTCATTAATGGGAATTTTGACACCAAATTTATTGACAATTATTTCAAACCAGAATATTTGCAGTCAAAAGAAGACCAAACTTTAGAAGAAGCCTTGGGATTAATTGCCTCTTATGTTTTTTCAAATAAGGTGGCAGCAACTCAAACATCTAGCACTACAAGTGGCACAGAGTCTGATTGGTATAAGAAACGCAGAAGCATGCGTTAAGCAGTAATTGCGAATTGTTTTTTTGTTTTAAAGAATCGAGAAAAATAATAAATTTTTTCTTCTCGATTTAAAGGTCTTACTTGCCACCCAATGCCTAGGGTTTCTGGGTACATAAAGTTTGAATATTCGTGAAATATTGCAATGTTTCAAGGATTCGAAAAAGTAAAACAAAACATCATTGAAGTATTTAATTAAAAACATGGTCAGCATGCGTTGTAAAATGCAAGTTAGATCTATTATTGAAGGTAGTGGATGTGTTTGTACTTCCATTGATTCTGGAGAGTTTGTTTTGTTACATGAATTAACAGAATCAAATTTAAGCACCTTGACAATTCGCTTAAATGAAGAAGGTTTTTTTATGTTAAGTGATTATGAAACCCACGTGTTTAAAACCATTAAAGGCATAATTGCTGAGTTGGTGCATTATTCGGATCAGGTTATTAAAGTTGATTTGGATGATTACTTATACAAAAAAATGGAGATTAATGCTTCCGAATTACTTTTGCTTTTTTCATCGGTAAAAGGAATCAGTATTGAACAGTATTTTAAATTACAAAAAATTGAAAGAGCAAAGGAGCTCATTCTATATGATGGACTGTCAATGGATTTGATTGTCCAAAAATTAAGTTTTGGCAGCATTTCTGAAATGCAACACGATTTTAGAAAACTAAGCGGTTTGAATCCTGATTTTTTTGAAAATCTTAGAATTCAACGTTTAAAGAGTATTGAATTATGTGAATGATGTAAACTATTCACCAAATAAAGATAAAAGAAAACCACAATTAATGCAGTACTTTGTGAAAAAATAGATATCATGGAAAACCAAGAAAATAAAGGGAAAGTGAATGTTGGTGCTCCAGTAGAAATGCCCAAAGGTGTTTCACATATTATCGTTGAAATTATAGAATATGTTCCAAACGCAGTGGTAAGTAAAACCATCATAAAAAAATCTACAGGCAATGTGACGGCAATGTCTTTAGATGAAGGCGAAGAGCTTAGCGAAAAGACTATACCATTTGATACTTATGTTCAAATTATTGATGGTTCAGCGCAAGTAACCATTAACAAAGTTGAACACCAATTGCCATTGGGCTCTGGAATTATTATTCCTGCCCACTCTCTGCATTGCTTTCATGCCAATGAACAGTTTAAAATGATCTGCACCATTATTAAAAGTGGTTACGAGGATTAAGTCTACATAGAATCTTATTAGAGTTTATTTATTTGGTTTTGTTTATTTTTGAGAAAAATTAATTTCTTAAAAATGAAGATGCGCCTTTTTCTTTTACTCTTTTCGGTCTTTTTTCTGTTCCCTGTTTTTTTATTTTCTCAATCCAAGAAGGGTGAATTGAAATTAACAGCGCATTATGCCAATTTTACCAAAGATACCATCTGGATTAAAAATAACTACAATGAAAAGCTCGATTTTATGGTGCTTGATTCTTTGGGGAAATCGGCCAAAACAATCACTTTATCCAAGGGCTTTTACAAAATTAGTGATGGTGAAAATTACTTCATAGCTTTTCTCCAGCCAGCCTACAATCTCTCTTATTTTATTGATGTCAAACGTTTTGATAGTTCTATCGTTTTTTCAGGTAAAGGGAGTGCAGAAAACAACTATTTAAAGTATAAAAATTTACTAGAAAATTCAATTTCTAACATTGATTATTATGGCGAATACGCCTTGAAAAATGAGGCTGCTTTTCTCAAATTTAGCGATTCAATTTACAATCTAAAGTTAACTCTGTTTAATCAATACAAAAAGAAACTAAATGCTGAATTTGCAAAGTTAGAATTGGTGGATCTACACTCTGAACTAAGGAGAAAATGGTATAATTATCCAAGCATGCATGGCTTTCTCACTGAAGATAAAACATTTAAAGTGTCTACTGATTTTCCTAATCCATTTAAAGATATAGACCTTGTAACACAGGATTTATATTTATCGAGCAATTACCGCATGTATGTAATTTCATATTTCGAATCTTTAGCCTCTGAAGACAAAAAAAACAAAAAGGAAACTGATTATTACACGGCATACATCAAGCGTGTAAAAAGCGATTTGAACAGTTTGCCCCTAATGGAACATTGCGCGTATGAGCTAGGGAAGTATCGATTGGCTTACACAAAATCGATAGACACGGTTTATGCTTATGTGATGTCATTGATTCAAGATGAACAACATGCAGAAGAAATTAAAACCATTTACTTTAAATTAAAGAATATTGTCAAAGGTGCTGTTTCTCCAAGTTTTAGTTTTCAAGATGCAAAGGGACAAACTATAAGTTTGGATCAATTTAAAGGCAAGTTTGTCTACATTGATGTCTGGTCAACTTGGTGTTTGCCTTGTATAAAAGAAATTCCATTTCAAAAAAGTATGGAAGATAGTTTTCATTCTCAAAACATTGTTTTTATTAGTATTTGTAGGAATAGTGGCAAATCAAATTGGCTAGAATTTATTAAAAAAGAAAATCTTCATGGGGTGCAATTGTTTGCTGAATCATTTGAATCGGATTTTTTCAAAGCCTATGGCATCAACGGCGTGCCTCATTATATTTTAATTGATGCATTTGGCAACATTGTAGACGCTGATGCAAAAAGGCCTTCAGACCCAAACTTAATGAAGGAACTTACAACATTGCTCGTGCAATAAAAGTAAATATGTCATGAAATGTTTGTCGTATAACTTTCTCCCATTTTTTCTTTAATTTTGCACCTTTATGTCGAAAGTCAGAGTTAGATTCGCGCCTAGTCCTACAGGCCCTTTACACATTGGGGGTGTTAGAACCGCATTGTTCAATTATTTGTTTGCAAAACAACAAGGAGGAGATATGATTTTGAGGGTAGAAGATACCGATCAAGGTCGTTTTGTTCCTGGTGCTGAGCAATACATCATTGACTCTTTAACTTGGGCTGGCATAAAATTCGATGAAGGTACCCATGTGGGCGGTCCTTTTGAGCCTTACCGCCAAAGCGATAGAAAGGCTATGTACCGCCAATATGCCGACCAATTGCTTGAAGCCGGTCACGCTTACTACGCATTCGATACCACTGAAGATTTGGATGAAATGCGCGAGAAGTTAAAAGCTGGTGGCATGGCTGCACAATACGATGCCGTTAGCCGCATGAACATGAAAAACTCTTTGACGCTTGGTGAAGACGAAGTTAAAAGACGTTTGGAAGCAGGCGAGCCTTATGTTATCCGCATAAAATTACCAAGAAAAGAAGAAGTAAGATTCCACGATTTAATTCGCGGTTGGGTGGTGGTACAAACCTCTGCCATGGACGATAAAGTTTTGTTTAAAAGCGACGGCATGCCTACTTACCATTTGGCCAATGTGGTTGACGATTACACCATGAAAATCACCCACGTTATCCGTGGTGAAGAGTGGTTGCCTTCTGCACCTTTGCATGTGATGTTGTACAAGTTTTTCGGTTGGGAAGACGTGATGCCTAAATTCGCTCACCTTCCTTTAATCCTTAAACCAGATGGCAATGGAAAATTGAGCAAACGCGATGGCGACCGTTTGGGCTTCCCGGTGTTTCCAATGGAATGGACCGACCCAACAACTGGCGACATCAGCAGTGGTTACAAAGAAAAAGGCTACGAACCTGAGGCTGTGGTGAACATGTTGGCCCTTTTGGGTTGGCATACCTCAGACAACCGTGAGTTGTTTAGCATGGATGAATTGATACAATTGTTCAGCATAGAAAAGATAAGCAAGAACGGGGCAAAATTTGACCCAGAAAAAGCGAAGTGGTTTAACCACCAACACCTCATGTTGAAAGACCCAAGAGAAATTGCTGAAAGTATTTTGTTTGATGTGGCTGAGAAAGGTTACGAAACGACATTGGATTATTTAACCCAAGTGGTACAATTAATCCGTGAGAAAGTAAATTTCAAACACGAAATCATAGAAAAATCGGCATTCTTTTTTGAATTGCCTAAGGCATACGACGAGCAAGTAGTGGCTAAGAAATGGAATCCGCAAGTGGCTGCGTTTCTTAATGGTTTTGCGGACAGTTTAGCAAGTATGCAGAATGTAAGTGCAACAGAAATAGAAGCTGCAATGAAGCAATCAGCAACCGAGCAAGGCATTAACCCTGGTTCATTGATGCAACCACTTAGAGTTTGTTTGAGTGGCGAAGCAGGCGGACCGCCATTATACGAAATGCTTGTGTTGATTGGTCTTCAAGCTTCAGCAGAGCGTATCAAAACTGCTATTCAAAAAATTTCACAAACTGCATAATATGAAAAAAGGTTTTGCCTATATTAGTTTTTTGATTTTACTCAGTGCCTGTCAAATGGCGAGCTTTACCGCCCGTCCAGGTGTGATTATTAAAACATTTCCAGAAACCATTTACGGCAAATACCAGTTCATTGAAAAACACAAAGGCTACAAAGACACCCATGTGGTCTCTATCGGGGCCAATGGTGTTATCAGCAATGATCCTTTGGTGTCGGGCATATTGGCTCAAAATGACAGCAACAATACCTTGAGTCATTTGGGCGACTTTTACTACATCAACGTGCACCATACCGACAGCCTAGGCAAGCACGCATGGTTTGTTTACCCTTTTGAGTTCGACCACAACAATTTGTATGTTTACAAATTGGTGTTGACCAAGAAAAGTGTTAAACGTATGAAACGCGCAGGCCTAGAATTAACAGGAAAAGAAAGTGGTGAATACACCATGGACAACCAAGCATTTAAAGCGTATTGTGAGAAATTCATGAAACGCCGCGATGCCATAAAATTTAAACGCATTCAATAATGAGTACTATCAATAGACCAATTCGTGTATTAATCGCAAAAGTGGGACTCGACGGTCACGACCGCGGCGCAAAAGTTATTGCCACAGCTTTGAGAGACGCTGGTATGGAAGTTATTTACACAGGACTGAGACAAACTCCTGAAATGGTTGTAAACGCAGCCTTGCAAGAGGACGTTGACGTCATTGGCGTAAGCATATTATCGGGAGCTCACAACACCGTATTTCCAAAAATCATTCAAGTGATGAAGGAAAAAGAATTGAAAGATGTATTGCTTATTGGCGGAGGTATTATACCTGACGACGACATGCTAAGTCTCAATGCGCAAGGCGTAGCCCGTTTGTTTGCCCCAGGCACCTCTACAGTTGATATTGTTTCGTACATCAACGAGTGGGTTGCTGCGAATAGACAGTTTTAATTTTCTCTTAAATTATCGAGTTTTCGTGACGGATTTGGGGCCTATTTCCTGCTGTCCGCTTTAGCTTATTTTACAAATTTGTTTTTTGCTACTTGTGCTATGGCTTGCTGCCGCGCCGCC
>JAOASJ010000010.1:3519-4623 GCA_030158725.1 Bacteroidia bacterium | reverse complement strand
AAAGAATGTGGCAGCATTTCTGAAAAAAATAAATTTGAATTGAAAACAAGAGTGGGAAGCTAGAGCGAAAAGGGCGCAAAATCTTGAGCAATTACTAAAAAGCACCAATTAAAAAAACACAGAATTTGGTCAATCGTCAAGACCCATTACTTAAGCTTCGTAAACCAAGTATATTTATCTTCAATTATCAATTCTTTTCCTGTGTTTGTATAGGTTTTTATTTTAATCTTATTATTTAAACCTATCTCAAATACAATTCCATAAACATCTTGATTATTACTGCTGCTGTATAAAACCACATCACCAATCTGAACATTCTGAATGCTGGTATATTTGATTTGAATAGGATTCTGTTTCATTTTTACAGAATCAATTATTTGCTCTTCTTTGGATTTTAGTGATTGTCCATTTATCCTACTCCCACCATTCATCATTCCAGTTGTGTTCAACAATGCGCTATCATAGAATTGAACCACATCAGCACTTACAAAAACTTGCCTATCCATGAATAGAAATGGCAAAATAAAAAAACGGGTTTTTACATCTGTGGTAATATTGGTTAAAATCTGATTGGCTTCAAGGGTATAATACATATACATGTTTCTTTTAGCCTCTTTGACAAGTCCATCCTTATTATTTCCACCTATACCAAAAACATAAGTTGCTTTTGAACTACCTTCAATTGTAGCAACAACTTTAAAATTGTTTTTAGCTAAAAAGCTTGATTGCTGCATACTCCCAGTATGCAATGACATACAACTGCTCTGTAATAGTAAATATAAAAAAGCAAAGAATGTAAATATCTGTTTCATGAAATTTTAATTTTTTAAGAATGATTTTAGTTTGGCGAATACCATAAGAATCTTTTTTAATTAAAAAGACAAGCATGACATCCACACAAATTAAAAACTATTAGGGCAGAATTGCAAATGGAAGCTTGAATATTGATTGGAATGGATATAATTAAATTCGTAAACAACTACCAAATCATCTTTTTTATGGCGTTGTTGGTGAGGATACCAACAACATGTTTCACTTACCTGAATAACGATAAGATTCGAAACCTAGACGTAATTCCAACTCCACTCAACCCTGTTGCTGTTG
>JAOASJ010000010.1:0-3419 GCA_030158725.1 Bacteroidia bacterium | reverse complement strand
GATAAGATTCGAAACCTAGACGTAATTCCAACTCCACTCAACCCTGTTGCTGTTGTGGCGTCAATATCACATGCTTCTACCCACATGTTTCATTTACCTAGACAACGATAAGATTCGAAACCTAGACGTAATTCCAACTCCACTCAACCCTGTTGCTGTTGCTTCAACATCACTTGCTTCTTCCCCCATCTTTCCCTATACTTGCATCAACGAATTAAAACCTAGCAACATGAACAACATTGATATTGGAAGCATCGATGCCTACATCGCTTCGTTTCCTGAAGACATTCAAGCCCGTCTTAACATTGTACGTGAAACCATTGAAGCCGTTGCCAAAGACGCTACCCCATGCATTAGTTATAAAATGCCAGCCTACAAATTAAATGGTATGCTGGTCTATTTCGCAGGATACAAAAACCATATCGGTTTTTACCCCACAGGAAGAGGTATAGAAGCATTCAAAGATGAGTTGTCTGATTTTAAATTTGCCAAAGGCAGCATACAATTTTCGCACGACAAAGCTCTGCCCATTGCCCTCATCAAACGCATCGTAAAATTTCGTGTCGAAGAAAATCTAAATAAAAAACCTAAAAAGTGAGGTCATTACTAATTCTTGTATTTCTATTGGCAAACTGCGCCCAAGCAGAGCCTTTGAGGCTTATACCCATGCCTCAACATATTGAAACACCAAAAGAAGGCAAGAAAAATGTTTATTACGAGCTAACGGCAAAGGATAAATTTATTTACAATACCCAAGACAGTTTTTATGCCAATGAGCTCAACCAAGCCATTTACGATAAGTATAAATTTAAACTAAAACGAAAATCCCGTGGAAGCAAAAACAAAATAAAATTCTATTTATACGACTCTGAAAAAAAATGGAAAAAAGCAGCGCTTGAATACCATTTTAATTCAAAGTTTTTGGCCGATGACGAGTCATACGTCCTACACATCCACAAACACAGCATACAAATTTTCGCCCGTGCTAAAGCTGGTTTGTTTTACGGCGTACAAACCCTCAAACAAATTATTCAAGCAAACACAGAAGGTCTGCAATTGCCACAGATAGAAATTCACGATAGACCAGATTTTAAAATCCGGGCTTGGCAAGACGATATCAGCCGTGGGCCTATTCCTAACATGGAATTTCTTAAGAAAGAAATCAGAACCATGGCGTCTTTCAAACTCAACCATTTTACCCTTTACACCGAATCGGTTTTCAAGCTTTCGGCCTACCCAAATATCGCGCCTGCCGATGGCATCAGCGCCAAAGACATTGCCGAGCTTACTGCTTATGCAAAACGTTACCATGTTGAACTCATTGGAAACTACCAAGCCTTCGGCCATATGGAAAAAACATTGGCTTATCCTGCCCTCAAACACCTTGCGGAAAACGGCCATATTATTACACCAACAAAAACTGAATCCTATTCATTTTTATCTTCTGCTTTTGCAGACATAGCGCCTTCATACAGCAGTAAATTTTTCAACATCAACTGCGATGAAACCTTCGGTTTGGGCGAAGAACAATCAAAACCCATGCTCGATAAATTAGGCATTGAAGGTTTATATGCCTACCACATCAACAAACTCGATTCATTGCTCAAACCCTACCACAAAAGGGTGCTGATGTGGGCTGATATTGTTGGCAACCATCCAAAGATTACCAACTTATTGCCACAAGATATTACGCTTATAGTTTGGGCTTACCACGGGGCTACTGATTTTGAAGAACAAATTAAACCAATCGCTGGTTCGGGACTGAATTTCTGGGTAGCACCAGGTGTTAATTGTTGGGGCAATGTGTTCCCAAATTTGGCCGAAGCAAGAACCAATATCTTCAACCTTATCCGCGATGGAAAGAAATACCAAGCCACAGGCGTGCTCAATACGACCTGGGACGATGATGGTCTAAATCTATTTGAAAACAACTGGCTTCCACTGGCCTGGGGCGCTGAATTGTCGTGGCACGCACCCAATACGGAATACGATTTAAAAACGTCTTCTGCCGAATGCAATGTCCGTTACCAATCATTCTGCACGGCTTTCGACCAACTGTTTTTCAGCAGCAGAACCATGAACAAAGCGGGATTGATGGTCAGTCTTTCTGAATTGCACCAATTCAAGATACGCGACCTGCTTAAAAACAAACGCTTCTTTGATCCAATCTTCCCTATTTATGCCGACGACACCAAAGAAAGGTATAAATCAGAGTTACAAGATTTAGACAACGAAATTGACTATATTAAAACCTTGCTTCAAACCGATAGCAGCATAGAAACCACTAATCTGGGCAGTATTGAAAGTCTGCTTCTGGCCTCTAAGATGGCGTCTTTTACCTTGCGTAAAAACTTAGTCCAATTGCAGGTTTACGAATGTTCGCAAAACCGTTTAGACCCTAGTGATATTCCAAGGTTAAAATCTGATTTGCTCGCACTTTCAGAAGAATGCACTTCAATTAAAAATGAATACATCCGTTTGTGGAACAAGGAAAACAAACCGTATTGGTTGGAACAAAACACCACCCAATTTGATGCCTTAAGTTCTAGTCTTGCTTCTGCACCCACAAACTGTCTTTTATTCCCATCTACTCAAATTACCGAGCGTGGCAGGTCGTTTACACTTAAAACCTTAATTGATCCAGCGCCAATTTACTATTCCATCAACAACGAAACGCCCAAACCATACAGCTCTGCCTTTGATGTAAAAACAGATTTTAAACTTCAAGCAGGGACCATGCAAAACAACAGGTTTGTTCCTACCGTGCAAGACAGTTTTATTTACCACCTAGGCATCGGAAAAATCACACAGCTACTTTCCAATTACAGTTTCTACCACCCCAGTTACGATGGTGGTGGCATAATGGGTTTATGCGACGGAAGAATTGGTTCTGCAGACAATTTGCGCAGCGGAAGGTGGCAGGGTTATTCGGGACAAAACATCGATGTTGAAATGGACCTTCAAAAAGTAGAAACCCTGCATTCCTTTTCTATGGGCTTTTTTCAAAACACCCTGTCTTGGGTTATATTTCCAAAAGAAATTCAAATCTATTACAAACTCAAAGCAGATCAGCCTTATCAATTGTACAAGACCATACAAAACAACATTGGTCCCGACGCCAAAGGAAACATCAAAAAAGATTTTTATCTAGACTTAGAAAACCTCAATACCCGTTATATAAAAATCGTTGCTGTTAACTTCGGCAACTTACCTTTTTGGCACCCTGCGGGAAACAAATACCAATCTATGTTGTTTGCAGATGAAATCATTTTAAAATAAACCACCATGGGAAAAAGCAATTTTGAACGCATGATACAATTGGCCGATGAGGTCTTTTCAAGCAAAAACGATCCGCAACAATTGGACGTCAACGAAGAAGTTATGGAAGGCTTGTTTAAAATCCACCCAGCCTGTTTGTC
>JAOASJ010000009.1 GCA_030158725.1 Bacteroidia bacterium | reverse complement strand
TATTGATAACATGCAACTCGTTTAAGCTTGCATGGGCTACAAATAAATAAATACCATTCTTTTGAACTGCCATACCTGAAGCCCTACCCAAGCTATTGTTTGTATATACATCAATTGCTGAAGAGTAAGTCCTTCCATAGGTCATTTTCATTGACACACCATTTGAAAAGGTTGTTTCTTGATCATTGGAAACCTTAGTTGCATAAACGAAACATTGAACCGTGTTGAATGGATCAAAACCAGCCCAATATACATTTGTGCCGTCGGTAGCGGTAAAATCACTTTCTTGATCGGTCATTGACCAATCGGGCATTAATATACCAATTTTACTTTGAGGCTTATTGATGTCAAATTTATAGCAAGATGGTATACCTTCTTCATAACCTGTAGAATAGTAAGCAAAGTTTCCAAAGACTGCCATAGAATTTGGGCGAGAGAAGTAACGGTGTTTTGTTGCTCCAGTCATTGAATCTGATGTGTTTCCAATACAAGCTCCATCCCATTTATAGGTAACGTTGTTTGACAATACTCTAACAACAAAGCTGGTATCCTTAACTAAGAATCCATTGTCATCTTTTCTGTCCCAATATCTGGTATAAGTGCCTGCAGCAAATTTCACATTGCTCCAAAGGGTGCGTACTAAGAAACTGTCTTTTGTAAATATACCTGCACTTGTAGTGGCAGAAGTATTAAGTGTAAAATTAAAAGGCACCAAGGCGTTTTGTGATTGAATATTATTGAAATTCAATACGGCTAAGCCAATTAATAGAAAACGAAAAATTTGTTTCGGGTGAAAGACTTTTTGTCTTTTAGGTGTTGACGGAATTTTTGATTTCATGTTATTTGTGTATTTGGTAAATTGATGTAAAGTCCTGCTATTATTAGAGTTTTTAACCTAGTAAGTAATAAATCTTAGCTGAGTAAAACTCCAGATTGATAAGTTCTCAATAAATCTTATTTTTTCTAATTATTTTTTTAAAATATTCGTAAGTTGCTGATTTGCAGCGTGAAATATTTTATTTAAATTCTTAAAATAAGCTTAATCTAATTGAAGTCATCTCGCTTCTTGTTTTGAAATCTGTTTTTGTAAGTAAATTCTATGAAAAATTCTTGCAACTATCTCGCCTCCCCTAATCTGTTTCTTTTTGTGTCAATATTTAATATTCAAATTATGTGCCACAACATTAGTGTTTGCAAGCAATACAGCAATTGTGTAACAATTGCCAACAAATGTATAAAAAATCAAATTTTTTGGGCTTGAATGTCCAATATTGGATTCAGGAATTCGGACATGTTTCGCTCATTTAACCAATCTTGTTCATTTGAAGGACTCAATATTATGGGCATCCTTTTTTTTGAATTGTGAATTTCCAGCATCAACCCTTTTGCTTCAGTTGTTACCATACTATAAGTATTTACGAGTTCACCAGTTTGTTTGTCTACCCACTTTGAATAAATGCCTGCAAAGGCAAAGGCTTCATTGTTGGGCAAATGAATTAAGTATTTTTGCTTCTTCTTGCCGAGCTCGTCTTGCCACTGCCACTCATAAAACCCGTCTGCTAATATTAAACATCTATTTTGAACGCAATTTTTAAAAGATGCTTTTTCTTGAATGGTTTCTACCCTTGCATTGAGTGTGTTTTTTCTTATTTCTTTATCTCTTGACCAATTTGGTATCAAGCCCCAGTTAAATAGTTTTATTGAATTAGGGTCTTCGTTGGTAATAACGGGGTTTAAAGGAAATGAAAAGCCATTGATTATTTCACTACCTGTAAAAAGCTCAGGATTACCCATGCTAGCTTTGAACCTTTTTTCTAGTTCAACAGCTTTTTTGCTCAATTTACTGTAGAAACACATTAGGCAATAATTGTAATAATATCTTTTATTTTAGTCGTATAGTTGGGAGACAATTTCTCTTGCCTCATTTTCCAAGTCTTGCCATTGGCTTGTGTTCCCAATCTTACCATGTGTTTTCCCATCAGTTTATTTAGGCGGTCAATCGTATTCATCAATGGAACATGTTTTTGGTTTTTCTGCTCAAAAATATTGCTTTGCTCAACCTCTGCTGTACTTAAATCCAATGCAATTACTCCAGCTTTCTTGTAGCTGAAGCCATCTTTGAAAATCAGCCTCAATCCTTTGCAAGCAAAATTAACCAAATCAATACCTGAGTTACTTGGATAGGGAAGTTGTATGATAATGTTTTTAGCGTATTGAGGCAAGTCCTTTCTGTGTTCATTGGTGTGAATGAATACCATCAAGCTGCTACAGTGTTGTTTGTTTTCTCTTAGCTTTTCAGAACATGAAAATGCAAATGTAGCCACCCTTTCATGCACTTCTTCAAACTTATTGTAGTTAACATCGAAAGATCTGCAACAAGAAATATTTTGCTTCGGTTTTTGTTTGTCTATACCAAGGCTATTGATACCTGAAAGTTCGTATTTCAAACGCAATCCCACAACCGACATCTTGTGTTTTACCCAAGTGTCATTCAATTGAATGAAATCGAAGGCGTTTTTAACCCCGATTTTTTTCAAACTCTTGGCATGCTGAGAGCCTATTCCCCAAACATCCTCTATTTTGAGCCATTGAAGGGCTTTTTGTCGCTTTGCTTCACTATTTATTAAATAGACATTCTTTGTCTTTTCAGGGTATTTCTTAGCAATCCTATTTGCGAGTTTGGACAATGCCTTCGTTGGCGCAAATCCTATACTCACAGGAATGCCAGTCGAACGCAATATTTGATTGCGTATCTTTATTCCCAGTGCATCGAAATCAATTTCTGAATTTGAATCGAATTTTAAAAAGGCCTCGTCAATGCTGTAAACTTCCATTTCAGGAGAGAATTCACTAAGTATTTGCATTACTCGGGCACTCATGTCTCCATAAAGCGCATAATTTGAAGAAAAGACATGTACATCATTTTCTATGAATTTCTTCTCAAATTCAAAGGAAGGTGCACCCATTGGAATGCCTATTTTTTTTGCTTCATTGCTTCTTGCAATTACGCAGCCATCATTGTTTGATAAGATTACAATAGGTTTGCCATTGAGATCAGGTCTGAAGACCCGCTCACATGAGGCATAAAAATTATTGCAATCAATTAAGGCAAACATTAGAAGGATTTTATTACGTGGATAACGATGCCCCAAACTAAGAAATGATTTTCTTCACTTACTTTTATTGGTTTGTAAGCATTGTTGGCTGGCATGAGCCAACAAATATTGTTTTCTATTTTAATCCGTTTTACCGTGAATTCCCCATCGATGAAACAAATGGCAATTTTTCCGTCTTTGGGTTCTAAACTTTTGTCTATAACCAATAAGTCGCCATCCGATATTCCTGCATCTTGCATGGAGTTACCCTTTACACGGCCATAGAAAGTTGATGAAGGATTCTTAATTAGTTCTCTGTTTAGGTCTATTGATAAATCTATGAAATCCTGAGCAGGAGAGGGGAATCCAGCACTAATGCCACCATCGATTAAGGGCAATTCAATACTTAATTCAGTTAATGCTGAATAAATATCTAGATTATTGCTGTGGTGCAAATTGCTTAGTTTCAAAGATTTTTTGTTGGAAGTTGTTCAATGCAAAATTAAATTTTTTTGAGCAAATTACTTTGTCATTAATTTGTCAGGAAAATAATTTTTTATACTAAATAAACACTTAACGCATTATACAGATGAATTGTCATCCATTTATACAATTCATAAAATTATTGTTTTTGGTTATCAAAAGAACTCCGAATTAAGGGGTTCTTTTTTTTATGGGTACAATAAATTCCTCTTTATACAAATGAGCCAACAACAAACCTAATGAAATAATTAGTGGCCCGAAGATTAACCCCCAAAATCCTAATATACTTAAGCCGATAATAACACCTAGTACCGTTATTATTGGATGCGTGCTTGCTAGTTTCTTTTGTAAAATAAATCTGAAGACATTGTCACTGCTGCCTATTATGAGGAATCCAAATAAAAACAATCCAATTCCTGAATTTAAATGACCAGTGGCCATTAATAATATTGACAATGGAACCCATACCAGCATGGTGCCTACAAAAGGTATTACAGATGCAGCCCCGGTAATTAGTCCCCAAAGTACTGGTTCGTCTAAACCAAAAATAGTGTAGCCAATAATTGCAACTATGCCTTGGATTAAGCCTAATATTAATATCCCAATACCGTTACTAAAAATAGAGGTCTTGATGTGGTCAACGACTTTCCTGTGGTTTTTACGGTTGAATGGGCTGTTTATTTTTAGCCATCTTTCCATTTCAAAACCTTTGTTCAGCATGAACCACAACAGGAAATACATGATTACTGTATTACTCAATAAATTCAGACTGTAGTTAATTAACGCAGGTACAAAAGTTTGAATAATTCCGCCTAACTTGTTAAGTGTTTCGCTCGATAACAAGGAAAATTCTACATATTGATTAATGTAGGCATTGATTGCATGAAGAGCATCAACAATTGGTTTGGGGTCGTTAAAATATGGAATGATTTTATTGGCTAAGAAATTTCCAATAAAATAAATTGGCAATAAAATGAGGATTGCAGAAAGGAAAAGGAGAATAATGGTACTTTTATTGGTGCCAAGTTTATACTTTCGTTGCAGTTTACTATGCGGCTTTCGCAATATAACATACAATGATACAGCACCTAAAAAGGCGCTTAGCATAAACAATAAATGTTTGCTTATAAAAAGAAAGAAGAGGCAAAGAATTATTAAAAAAATAACTTGCCTAAGATTTTGATTATTGGTTTCAGTCTCTTTCATGGCCTATTATTGTGCTTATACAAATGTAAGGCATATGTTATAGAAATTTAAATCTAGTTTCGACGTTTGTCTCTTCCACCACCATAAGATTTTTTCGGGGGCCTGTTGCCAGCCACTTTTGGAGCCGCACCTTGTCCTTTGTTAGGGCGAGGACCATGAGATGGCTTTGCTGCTTTCGGCGGGTTCTCAATCATTAATGGGTAATTATGTTCATTGTTAACCGGAATTTTCATTGCAATTAACTTTTCTATGTTTTTGATATCTACACGCTCTTCTGCATCACAGAAAGAGTATGCAGTTCCTTTATTGCCCGCTCTACCAGTTCTACCAATACGGTGCACATAGGTTTCTGATATGTTAGGAATATCAAAATTGATAACATATTCAAGCTCATCAACATCAATTCCTCTTGCTGCAATATCTGTAGCAACTAATACTCTGGTGGTTTGCGCTTTAAAGTTAGCCAAGGCAGCCTGTCTTGCATTTTGTGCTTTGTTGCCATGAATAGCTTGTGCCTTTATGTTGTTTTTGACAAGTACTTTCACGATTTTGTCTGCCCCATGCTTGGTTCTGGTGAAGACTAATACTGTTTTAATATTACTGTCTTTTAATATGTCTAACAACAAGGCGTTTTTGTTGCCTTTGTCTACATAGTATAAATACTGTTTGATCGTCTCTGCGGTTGATGATACAGGTGCTACTTCAACCTTAGCAGGATTGCTCAATATGCTATTGGCCAATTTTACGATTTCCGGCGGCATAGTAGCTGAGAAAAATAACGATTGTCTTTTTTGAGGAAGTGCAGCAATTAATTTTTTCACATCGTGAATAAAGCCCATATCCAACATACGGTCAGCTTCGTCTAAAACAAACATTTCGATGTGATTTAAAGTGATAAATCTTTGTTGCATTAAGTCAAGCAATCTACCTGGGGTAGCAACTAATATATCAATGCCTCTTTGAAGCGCATTCACTTGGGCGTGTTGTTTTACACCACCAAAAATAACCGTGTGGTTTAAGTTGTGGTATTTGCCATATGCTTGAATGCTTTCTCCAATTTGGATGGCTAGTTCTCTTGTTGGTGTTACGATTAAGCAACGGATGGTTCTGTTTCTCTGCTTATTTTCTTTTTTGTCCAATAATTGAATAATTGGAATTGAAAATGCAGCTGTTTTTCCTGTGCCTGTTTGTGCGCAACCTAATAAATCGCGTCCTTCTAAAACGATTGGAATTGCTTTGGCTTGTATTGGAGTCGGTTGGGTATAGCCTTCTTCTGCAAGGGCTTTTAGTATCTCAGGGGTGAGATTTAAATCTTGAAATGTCATATTTGTTTAATAAAAACCGATAGGAACTTTTTTGAAAGAAACAATCGCTAAACCAATAAACTAAAAACCCTAAGAAGTTTTTTTGTGATATAAAGAGCCGTGAGATAAATATTCTGAATCAGATCCGAAAGGTGCCACAAAGGTAAGCCTTTTTTACCGATTTTATATCTATGAGCATATTCTGGGCCAATAATTAGCCTGATTTAGACCAAGTCAAGCCTAATATCTACCAACGTTTTGGCAATGGAACTATATTTTCACCAAGTGTCGACCTATTTGTCCATTTGGGCTGATAAGTTGGTAATAATAATTACCTGGAGCTAAATCGTGGCCATCCAAATTGTAGTTATAAGTACCTTTTTCCATGGTTTGATTCACCAATGTTTTAATTAAGCGGCCTCTGCTGTCGAAAAGTTTTAATTCTACTTTTCCAGAAGGAACGCTGTATTCAATGCTAGTGAAATCTTTGAATGGGTTAGGGTAGTTTTGTAACAAACTTATTTGTTCTGCTCTAAAGTTTTTAACCCAAAGTCCTTGTTTGAAAATTGGCAAGGTGTCGAAATGTTTCAGCAATAAGCTAGAATCAGTTTTGGTACTTGGGGTTTGAAACCAATCAATTAGCACTGAAGCATAAATTTGTCTGAAATCATATTGCATTGGAATGTTGTCTTCTACACTCACTGTGCTAGGAATGTTTGGATTATTTCCAATAATAGTTGGGTTCACTTGAGTGCCAAATACGATTAATGGTGCTGCAGCTCCGTGGTCTGTTCCTCTGCTGTCATTGCTTTTGATTCTTCGGCCAAATTCACTGTAAGTCATACCAGCAACACGGTCGGCAATACCTAATTGTTCGCAATCATCTTGAAATGCACTTATTGCATCTGATACATTTTTCCATAAACCAGCATGGCTTCCAGTTTCGTTTCCTCCTGTTGCTGAAACTTGATTGGAGTGGGTATCAAATCCACCCAAACTGACTGTGTAAATAGGCGTTTTAAGTCCGCCTGCAATCAAATTGGCAACGATTTTCAATTGATCAGCCAATGGATTATTGCTAGGATAAGTAACTTTGTTGCTTGTCGATTGTGCTGCCGCTTTTACAGTGGTGTTGTATTCTTGAGTTTGTTGTAAAACCAATCTTACATAGGTTAATTCATGTCCCGCAGGCGTATTAGGCGCTGGATCAACAGTACCGCTAACCAATTGGTAAAAACTGGTAGGGTTTGAAATTGCCATACCTGTATTGGCAGTGTTACCCATTAAAGCAGTGGATACACTATAGCCGATAGAAATTGCTAATGGATCCGGGTCATTGGTGTTTGGATAGCCAGTAGGGAATCCTGTGTATAAATCTTCCAAATAACGGCCTGCCCAACCCGAATTTAAAAATTGAGAACTATCGCTGGCAGTGTGCCAAATATCGGTCGCTCTAAAATGGGAAAAATTTGGATTAGGATAACCAACAGCTTGAACAATGTTTACTTTTTGGTTGTTAAACATGGTTCTTAATCCAGTCATTGCAGGATGCATGCCAACGCCATTAAAACCATTTAAAGTGAGAACCTTACTCTCTTGAATCAAGATATTGTTACGTGCATTTGCCAAGTTGCTGTATTGATCAGTGGGAATTATGGTGTTTAAACCATCGTTCCCGCCATTGAGTTGTATCATTACAAATACCCTCCCGTTTTTAGCTGCTGCTTCTGATATCGCTTTAAGCATTGGGGTTGCTGCATAAGCTTGGAATTTCATGCCATCAATGAAAAATGGCAACATGGCGGCAGGTATCGCTTTCTTTAAAAAATCTTTTCTTTTCATACAATTTATGCTAATTGATTTTCAGCTAAGTCTAATAAATATTTTAACATGAGATAAAGTCCGTTGGTTACGGTATTCTTTTTATTTGTGTCACTAGGGTTGTTGATGTAATCATTCCAAGCATTGGTCCAGTATATGTCATTGGTTTGTCCAAACAATAAAGTGCTTTGTTTTAAACCAGCTTTTTGTGTTGAACTTATGTCCATTGCATAAAGGAAATCAATTGTTTCTTGAATAAGAGTATTCGGATTAGATGGGTCTGAGCTCTGTTTAGCAAATTCAATAACATCTGCTTGAAGCTTTTTGCTTCCTTTGTAATTAAACCCTACCATTAAGGCCACTGTGTATTGAATGCGTTTTGGTAAAGTGTCTGAGTTTAACCACAATTGATGGTATTGCGGGGTTTGGTAATAGGCTGGCCAACCTGAAACATTTGGTGGATTGCCAAGGAACATACCTGAAACTGCTGCACCTGCCCATACTGCATAATATGAATCATGGATATCTTCAGGGACTGAGCTAGGGAATTGCACATTAAATTGTTTGATAAAACTTCCAAAAACATCAAGTGGGTTTTTTATATAACAACCAACGTTTTTTGTGTCGTAAAAATGTTCGCTTTTTAATAACGCTGACAACAAAGGTTTAATTTCCCAATTTACTTTGAAATCGTTAGCCAATGGGATAATTACATTGTTTTCAATATTTGTATCTATAACATAATAGACGAAATATCGGTAAAGTTTTCTCACAACATGTCTTGCAACTACATCGCTTTTCGAAAAAATCATATTGATCAAATCGTCTGTCTCATTTGCACCTGCAGCACCTGTTTGGCCATTGATAACCGTATTGTTAAAAAAGCTCGAGAAGGTTTTGTTTGTTTGATCGTGTACCACATCTGAGAAAAAAGTGCTCAAGCCTGTGTAATTGATACGCCAGCCGGTAAGGACTCTAGCAGCAGCTTTAACATCATCTTCTGTGTATTGGCTTTCAGGAAGTTTACCTAAAGTAAATAACTCCATCAATTCACGAGCATAATTCTCGTCAGGTGCTGTTTTGGTGTTTACATATCCATTTAAATATATCAGCATTGCCATATCAACTGTCACTGTTTTAATGAGTGACTTGAAGTTGCCTAGGCAATTTTCTCTTAGCATTTTATGGTGACGGTAAGCAATAATAGGGCTAGCAACCTGTTCTATTTCTGTAGCAAAATGATTGTGCATAAACACGGTCATTTTTTCGCGAATATGTCTATCAGGATTTAACACTTGTTGCATATTCCAAGCATACAAAGAAGCCCGTCTTTGTCCAATAAAATCGTTGTTGTCTGGTCCGTTTACCCATGTTGCTCCCGCAGAAATGTCAGGATCAACCATGTTTTGGGTATTGTAACCATTGATAGGAGGGTTGGGTTGGGTGTTAGGTATGTTTAATAAATAATCCACCGCATCACTCATGGTCATAGATTTAAAGAAATTTACATCTGAGCGGTTAAAACCGAACAAGGTTCTTCGCAATAGATGTTTAACTTGTGCATCTCCCCAAACTCCAGCATAGTTGGCGATTGATCCAATACCTAAGTCCAAATCTTTAGGCTCAACTTGGTTTTGTAGGGTTTCAATATTTACCTTTTTGACAGGTTCTTTTTCTGTAAATAGCTCAGAAATGAAATCTCTCCTTTGCATATGAATATTTAAATAGGTTGAATGTTTTTGTCTTTTACTTTACCAAAAGTACAGTTCTTTTTAGTTATTTTTTCAATAATTTAAATTGAAAATACAAACATGCGTATGTTTTTAAGTTCACTTATATTACTTAAAATATTATAAGTGAAAGATTTATGATTTTATATAAGTTTGTTAATAGCCTGTAAATATTTTTATAAAATACTTGGCTTATCCTTTTAACAAAAGTTCCATTAGTTTTTCAAAACTATAATTGACCCTCTCTAGGTAATATTTTGCCATAATAATTAAGGATTGCTTTTCCTCAAAAATATGCTGTTCAAGGTAGATATCACCATAGTTTATTTCGGTTTGTTCTCCAAGTTCATCATAAAAAGTATCTGCTTTTAATATTATTCCTAGTACTTTAACTTTTATTCCTTTGTCCCAAACTTCATTTCTCTCTTCAGATTTTAAGATTGAATACTTGTTTTTCAACAGTGTGTTTTTAAAGTGTTCTATTATATAAGCAAGCTGCTCTAAGTCATTGAAATTAACATCCCAATGCAATTTTGCATACAATTTAGTCGCTTCAAATTTGATATTGTTATTCTTATGTTCAAATACATGGCTGGTATAGCATTGGTGCAAGTCGCTAAAATCTATCTGCTTTTGCTGACTTTCCCAATGTTGATAACGCAAATGAAAATTTAAAGGTCTTAGTAATATTTTTGTATGCATCTATTGGTTTTGTTTTTAAGTAACGCATTTTGAGTTTGTATATTATTTTAAGATTGCAAAAACAAATGACATTCTTTACACATTTTCAATTTTTGTTTAATAAATATAAAGAGTAGAGGAGATGAACATAACATTTTGGGGAGCTGCAAGGCAAGTTACAGGCAGCATGCATTTGCTGACATTAGATTCAGGATATAATATTTTAATTGATTGTGGTCTTGATTACGAAAATCGAGATGACTTTGATGCGAACAATAGAAATTTTCCATTCTTACCAGAGGAGATTGATCTTGTGATTTTAACCCATTCGCACATTGACCACTCTGGAAATCTTCCTAATTTGGTTCGCCAAGGATATAAAGGTCAAATTTTATGTTCTGAAGCCAGTGTTGAATTGACCCAAAATTTGTTGTTAGATTCTTTGAATGTTCAACAGATACAAGGTCAGAAAAAGCACAGAAACAAAAAGAACTCTAAAAGACCAATTAGACAAAGTAAGGCAGAACAAGTAGCAACCTTATACAATAGAATTCACATCACCCAAACCCATGATGCCATGGTGGGGATAGATTTTTATAAACCATTTAAAGTTAATGATGAGTTGACCATTGAATTGTTTGAAGCCGGGCATATCTTAGGTGCAGCCTCTGTTAAGGTTACAGTCAATGAAAATGGCAATACTAAAGTAATTGGTTTTACTGGTGACTTAGGCAACTATAATTCTAAGTTGGTTAAAGATCCTGTGCCTATGCCGGGTTTAGATTATTTAGTCAGTGAAAGTACATATGGTGCAAGATTGCATAGCCATTCAGGAGATGCAAGCGATGTATTATTGGAATATGTCAACAATACATGCATCAAATACAAAGGTAAATTGGTAATCCCTGCATTCAGTGTTGGTCGCACCCAATCAATTCTATTTGCATTTAATGAACTATACGTAAAAGGTTTACTTCCGAATGTGAAAATATTTACTGACAGTCCTTTGGCTATCAAAACTACTAGAATGTATGCCTCACATATTTCTGGTTTAAATGATGAAGCCAAAGAGTTTTATAAAACACATGGCAATCTTTTTTCTTTTCCAGAGCTATACACAATTGAAAACAATAACGACAGCAAGATGATATCTATGATGCCTGAGCCTGCAGTTATTATTTCTGCAGCAGGTATGGTTGAAGGTGGTCGTATTCAAGAACATGTTAGAAATAATATTGGCGATGCCTATAGCACCATTTTAATTGCAGGTTATTGTGCAGAAGGAACTTTAGGAGCAGAGTTGTTGAAAGGTAGACCAACAGTAACAATCAGCAAGCGTGTAAAACAAGTTTATGCCAAAGTGGCTAGAACAGATGTTTTTAGTGCCCACCCTGATCGTGAAGGTTTGTTAAAATATTATGCTGATTCTAATGTCGATAAATTGAAAAAATTGTTTCTTGTTCACGGTGATTTGGATAGTATGGAGGGATTGAAAGCCTATATTAAAAGCAACAATGTTGAAATGCCAATTCAAGGTCAAACATTTGAACTTTAATTGGACCATAGATTCGTTTATCCAATTCCATCTGCTAATTAAAATCTTTCATTAACTCTTTTTCTGGATCCCAGAACAGTGTTTTGAAATTTTTAACCTGATCATTTTCAATTTCAATACCTTCTTTTTCTAATAATTCTTGCATGGTATTACCACCAAAATGCATTTTACCAGTTAGTAAACCATTTCTATTAAGCACCCGATGGGCTGGAATTTTCTCTTCTAAGCCATGAGAAGCATTCATTGCCCAACCTACCATGCGGCTAGATGACTTCGCCCCGAGATAAGCAGCTATAGCGCCATAGCTTGTCACACGACCATATGGAATGAGTTTTACAACCTCGAATACACTGTTGAAAAAGTTTTGTTTTGTCATATTTCTGTCAGCAAACTATTTTGGCAAAATTATTGTCTATAGTCTAAATAAAGAATAATAAATTTGCAATTGTACAAAATGAATAAATCGAAATTATTACCACGTCTTATGTTTGTTGCTCTCAGTGTTGGAATTTTCTTCCAAGCTGCTGCGCAAAAGCCTGCTAAGAAAACACCTCAAAAAGTAGAAACTACAACAACGAATAAAAGTAAGGCAGTTTCTACTAAAAAAGAAACGCCTCCTCCTTCAACTCCTGCAGTTAAGAAATTTGACGCATCACAAGTTGGAAGAGATAAAGGTAGTTACGCCATTAAAGTTAAATTAAAAGGTTTTAAAAATGTGCCAATTTATTTGGCTGATAATTTTGGTGATAAGCAATATCTTAGAGACACTTGCATGCTAGACGCAAATGGTGTTGGAACTTTTGTCGGTAATCCTAAACTGCAAAGAGGTATGTACATGATTGTATTTCCTCAAATGCAAGCTTTTTATGAATTGCCAATTACCGCAGACCAAGAGTTTTATTTCGAAGCAGATACCAATGCTGATGAAACAACTGTAAAGGTTGTAGGTTCTGTTGAGAATGAAGCTTTTGTTGAATACCAACGCGTAAGAGCAATCAATGGTAAAACACGTTATTTCCTTGACCAAGACATGAAAAATGCCAAAGCGTCAAACAATGACAGCTTGTACAAGAGTTTAAGAACCCAAAGAGACACATTAGATGCACAAGATATCCGTTTTAGAGAAAGTTTTGTAACAAAGAATCCTACTCATTTTATTACTAAATTATTCAAAGCCTTTCAATCTATAAAGATTCCTCAAAACCCGAATCCTAAAGATTCTATGTATGATTACCGTTATTTCCGCGACCACTATTGGGACAATGTGGATTTCAACGAGTCAGGATTAATTAGAGCACCTCAAGGATTATTGGCTGCCAAATTGAACGAATACATTGATAAAGTTTCTTTTCAAGATCCAGATAGTTTAGTCAATGCTGTTGATATTGCAATTGGTAAGACAGTGCCTTTTACTGAAACACAAAAATACTTTGTTCAATATTTAACCAATAAGTTCCAAGACAGAAAAATTATGTGTCAAGATAATGTTACCATTCACTTGATTAATAAGTACTATTGTCAGAATGAAGCATGGTGGTATGATGACACTGCGGGTAAGAGAAAAATGTGTGAAGAAGCTAAAAAAGCTGTTCCAACTTTATGTGGCAAAACGGCTCCAGATTTAAACATGGCTGACACTGCAGGTAAAATGCACCGTTTGTATGAAAACTTAGGAAGATTCACCATTTTGTTTTTCTATGATCCTACTTGTGGTCATTGTAAAGAAGTAATACCTGTTGTTAACCGTGTATTCTTGGAACATAAAAAGAATGGCATCAAAGTGTATGCAGTTTCTACAGAAAATCAATATGATGAATGGCGTAAAATGATGCGCAGTAAACCTGAGTTACAAGGATGGATAAATGTTTGTAGAGTAGACCGCTATGCTCCTTGGCCATACTATAAACAAGACTACAACATTGTGGCAAATCCAACCATCTTTATTCTTGATGAGAATGGCAGAATCATTGGTAAGAAAATTCATGAAGACCAATTAGAATTCTTTATCGAATCATTGTTGTACGAAAAAGGAATCATTACCACAAAACCTACACCACCTGTAGAAAAGAAAGAAGATAAAGCAGAAAGTTCTGCAAGCGAAGAAGTACCGAGTACTTATTAATAATTAAAATTGTATTGAAGGCCGCGCTAATTTAAGTTGCGGCCTTTTTTATTTCTTTTTTATAAGTGCTTTAGTACGGTTGTATATTTCTCCGTATCGAATTGATAAGCCAAAAGTATAGTAGGAACCAGTAAAGCCGCTAGATACCAAAGAAACTCTTGTACCCATACCAGCGCCTAGCCATAACCACCATGTAAGTTTATAATTTGCGAAAAATCCGACTTCAGCAGGCATCACAAAAGCTGATTTCTCATATAAAGTTTTATAAGATTTTCTTTGTTTGTCTAAGCCTCCTCCAATGCCAATTCCAAAGGGTATTGAAAACCTCCATCTTTTAGAATTGTGAAAGTAATATTCACATCCAATATTCAAATAAGTAAGCTTATATGCTTGCCAAATGGTGTTTGAATCAGTCTTCCCAAGTAAGGCAGTTGGGTTGCTTATTATTGCTTCATCATTATAAGATGAATAAAAACCTAAAAAAATGTTGGTTCTTTTATTGTACAAATAGCCTGCTTGTAATCCAAACAATTTAATTGGGACATCTCTCACAATGCTGTTTTTGCCATCTAAACTTACGAATGCACTTTTTTCGCCTTTTAAATCTGACCGTATATTGCTGTACATGTTTTTCAACTGAGCACTGCAAAAAGAATGAGACGTGAAGCAGATAAATAAAAAGAATAACCTTGACATTGCTGCAAAAATAATCTTAAATTTCTCGAACAAGTCATGCATCTTTGCCACAGATGTTGCATTTATTGGAAATCGTCTCTGTTTTACTTTTGTTTATTTATATGTATTTTGCCTATAAACAAAATTCAAATGCTTGGCTTTTCGGTATCGCAGGTTCTTTTTTGAGTACAATTTTGTTTTTTAATAAGGGGTTTTATGGCAGTATGTTTCTCAATGTAATATACGTGATACAAGGTTTTTTGGGATATTTTGAATGGAAATGGAAGTCGCCCAACTTATTGCCTTCTTTCAAATTGAAACTAAAACATCATCTGCTATTAGTTTTTGCCTCTACTACACTCGCCATAGGACTTGTTCAATGGTTTAAATCATTAGATTTTAATGAGTTTAGTTACTTTGACATAGTCTTGGCCCTTTTGAGTATAGTTGCTACTTATTTGGAAATTAAAAAAGAGATTTCATGTTGGTGGTATTGGATAATTTGCAATCTTTCATACTCAGTATTGTATTTAAATTTAACCACGCAAGACCCTCCTTTGTATTTCTATTCAGTCTTAATGCTAAGCTTGGCAATATTTTCTTGGTTTGCCAAAAATGAATGGACTTCTGGTTTAAAAACTCAGCATTAGTTTTATGCCAACGCCGGCAAACACCAAACCGGAAATTTGATTTATTCTTTGTACCACTTTATCGGTCATCCATTTCTTGAGTAAAGAGGCAAAGTAAGCTATTGCAATTTCCACAACGAAGATACTGAACAAACAAGCCGTGAAATAAATGACTTGGTCATTGATTTGATAATTTAATTTTACCTTTAACAAAGAGCTTATCGCCAACCAACTAAAGAAATTTACTGGATTTAAGACATTCAATAAAAATCCACTTCCTATAAAATACAAAACATTTTTACTAGACGATTGAAACGTTTTGCCCACATCTGGTTTTGGCTTAGCATTAAGAAACATGCTTATTCCCATTATCAGTAAAACCAATCCTCCCAATAATGAAATTGTATTTTGGTTGTTCTTTAAGAATTCTGCAAATTCAGTGCTTAAAATTGCAAGTGCAATAAAAATTATGTCACAAAGAATTACCCCACTTGCTATGAATATACCAGTTTTGTACCCTGAATGCAGGCTGTTTTTTATCAAAGAAAAAAAGACAGTTCCGAGCATAAGACTAAGTATAACGCCAGTTAAGAGACCTTGTAGTATACAATTTATCAAATGCATTGCAGTGAATTTTTAATGGTTAAAAATAAAATAAAATTAAAATAATAATAAGGATTGCAAATTATAACTTTGCAGTGGATTTATATGAGTACAAGGACAGAAAAATTCAATAAGGAAATGCAAAGAGAACTGGGTGTAATCTTTCAAAGTAAAACACACGATTGGTTCGAAGGTGCATTTATTACAGTAACAGAAGTTAGTTCTAGTCCTGATTTAAGTTATGTTAAAGCCTACCTGAGTATTTATAATGCAAAAAACAAGCAAAATGCTATGGAGTTGGTGAATTTGTACAACAAACAGATTCGAAAAATATTAGCAGGGAAAATCAAGAATTCAGTTAGAATTATTCCAGAATTGCATTTCTTAGAAGACAATAGTTTAGAAAATGCACTTAAATTTGATAAACTTTTCGATCAGTTAAGAGACGAAAGATCTAGCAGAGAAGAAAATAAGGACTAAAGGACAAATGCCTGTAAGCAGTAAAACTGAGTTGTTTACCGATGTGTTGGACAAACACAGCAATGCAAGGAAATTATATATTTTTTTAACCCATTCTTTGTTGCTTAAAAACAACATCATTAGAAGGGAAATTAAATTATGTGGTCGCAGAAAAAATAAAGTTCAACACGTTTTTTATCCTGGTTTTGGTATGGGACAGCTGCTGGGATTGTTTTCTAATTACAGGAATAAATACAATATTTTAGGGATTGATAAGAACCAAAAAATGGTTACCCAATCGACTGCCTATTTTAAACATGAGAACATTCATAATATCTATTGTAGAACCGATGATATTCTGAATTTTGATCAACACAATACTTTTGATTTATGTCTTTCAATTAATTTGTTAAATTATATTGAAGATGATAGAAAGGCTTTAACCAATATGTTTAATGCTTTGAAAAAACCAGGCATGCTTTTGATTTTCAATTCTAGCAATTATGCAGATGATAAAGCCAGTAAACTTAATGTTGGTGTATACACAGACAGCAAAGTGCGCAATGGTTACGGTGTAATTGAACTCAAACAAATGTTGAAGGAAATTGGTTTTTCAAAAGTTAAAGCAAGATACGCCTATGGAACTCCCGGTATCTTAAGTTGGAAATTAACTACTGCTTGGCCTACAAAAATGATTAAGACTTCTCAGTTGTTTTTTGCCATACTGCCTCTTTATACTTTGTTATGTATACCTTTGGTTATTTTATTTAATTTTTTAGACATCAACATGAAGCACAATAAAGGCAAATGTATTGTTGTTAGAGCCTTTAAATAATGCGAACTTCTTTGTTTATAGCTGGTCGGTACCTCTTTTCAAAAAAGAAGAGAAATGCCATAAACATTATTTCCAGCATAGCCGTTTTGGCATTTGCTGTTTGTACTTCCGCATTAATTGTAATTTTGAGCACCATGAACGGATTTGAATCATTGATTTTTTCAATGTACAATAAGTTCAATCCAGAAATTAAAATATCAGTTAACGAAGGCAAAGTTTTTGAGCAAGAAAAAACCATTCAAAAGTTAAAATCAATTAAAGGCATTAAAAGCATTATGGCCATAATGGAAGATAATGCTGCTATAAGGAATGGAGATTATCAAACTGTATGCACAGTTAAGGGTGTTGATTCGAATTATTTCATCTACAATGGTCTTAATTCAATGGTGGTAGAAGGAGAGGGTATTGTCAAACAAAATGGATTTAATTTTATGGTCTTGGGTTCTGGTATAGATCAGAAAATCAATTGCAATATCGGTGGCCCATTCAGTCTAGTTTCATTGATTACACCAAGAAGAGGTGATTTTAATGTAAATGACATCGATGCCATCAAAACAATGGAAATTGAGCCTGCAGGTGTGTTAACACTCGATGAAACCATTAGTAACCGTTTTGTGTTTGTCCCTATTGATTTCGCCCAAGAGCTTTTTGAAAGAGAAAATCAAATTTCTTCTTTGGAAATATTGCTTCAAAAAAATGCAAATACAGAATTGGTGTTAAATGAAGTGAAACAAATTTTAGGGAACTCTTTTAAGGTTCAGGATAGATTGCAACAGCAAGCATCTTTATATAAAATGTTTAAAAGTGAAAAATGGGCCAGTTACGCCATCTTGACTTTTATTCTCTTAATAGCAGCATTTAATGCTTTGGGTAGTTTAACCATGCTGGTGATAGAAAAAAAGGAGGATATCCGAACATTGATGGGCATGGGGGCTAGACCGTCTTTAATTAGAAATGTATTTTTTAGCAACGGGTTTCTAATTTCAGCAATAGGAACTTTCTTTGGTTTGGTTTTAGGCATTGGCTTAGTAATGGTCCAAGAAAGATATGGCTTAGTTAAAATGCAAGGAGCTATAGTTGAAAATTATCCAGTTAAGCTTTTGCTGAATGATGTGTTTTTAGTACTCGGAACAGCATTGGGTTTGGGTGTGTTAACAGGAATTTACCCAGCCTTAAAAGCAATGAAATCATAATTTTTACAAAATAAAAAAGCCCCTTTTTGAGGGGCTTTATATTTAATAGGGTTGGAATTAATATTTAGGAACGTAATTGTATTCAGCCTTTATCTCAGCTAAGGTTTTCTGAATTACCCTTACTTGCATCTTTTGGTCAACAAAAGGTCTGTCTTTTGAACTTCTTGCTTGTTTTACAATGCTATCAGCATATTCGATACCTTTCATAACATATCCAAAGACCGTGTACTGATTGTCTAAACCTTTAGTCCCAGCTGTACTCACACTTATGTAAAATTGTGAGCCGCTAGAGGCACGAGTCGGGTTAACACCATCGCCAAGTCTAGCAGCAGCCAATACACCTCTTTCGTGTTTGATACTGTCTCTAATTTCAGCAGGGATGGTATATCCCGGTCCACCAGAACCATCGTTCGTAATATCTGCATCTTTACTGTTTGGGTCTCCACCTTGAATCATGAAATTAGGAATTACTCTGTGAAAAGTGGTGTTGTTGAAAAACCCATCTCTACTTAGTTTCAGGAAGTTTTCCCTGTGTAGAGGTGTAGCTTTATAAAGCCAAATATACATATTCCCAAAAGGTGTTGTCATTTCCACAACGTCTTCTTTAGGGATTATTGGAGCTTCTTCTTTCTTTGCTTTACAAGCACTTAATATAATAGATGCTGCAAAAAAGGTATAAAACAAATGCTTCATAGACTATTTTCCTTTGGTTTCTGTTTTAGGTGCATTAATATGCTTCATGCTGATGATTTTAACAGGCGTGTTAGGTCTGTCATTTATACCTGTAGGCACTGCAGCTATTTTGTCAACGATATCTAAACCTTTAACAGTTTCTCCGAAAACAGTGTATTGACCATCTAAGAATGGCGTTGCAACGTGGCAAATGTAAAATTGAGATCCACTTGATGCACGTTCTGGGTTTTCAGTTCTAGCAGCAGCCAATGAACCTTTGTTGTGTCTGAATAAAGGATTTATTTCAGCAGGAATTAAATAACCTGGTCCACCCATACCATCGTTGTTAGGGTCACCATCTTTACTTAATGGGTCGCCAGTTTGAATCATGAAGTTTCTAATTACGCGGTGAAATAATATTCCATCGTAGAAGTTAGATTTTACTAATTTCAAGAAGTTATCGTGGTGCAATGGTGTTTCATTGTATAATACCACAATCATGTCTCCCATGTTCGTTTTAATTAAAACAGAGTCTCTGTCTTTTTTCATGGTATCAGCAGGAGCTGCTTGTGTTTCAGGCTCTGGTGCCAATGCTCCAATACTTGAATCTGTGTAGTTTTCTACTTTAGCTGCATCACTGCTGTTGTTACATGTAGCGGTTGCTAAAAGGATGCTAAGGGCGGTAATACCGATGTAGTTTAATAAGTATTTCATAAAATCTGTTCGTTGATAAAATATTCAATGATGTGTTCGCGAATATAAGTTTCTTGTTCCAAAAGTGCCATATCTGGCAATGGATTTTTTAGTTTCCAATGCGGCCAGCCGTCATCGTCTGTGCCAACCAATTCATAATGGTCTGAATAACTTAATATTTTACAGGTTGCAATATGCATTAGGGAAACTTTGTCGTCTTTTTTAAAATTGCTTTCCTTTAAATGGCCCAATTCACGCATGCCAATAATAAATAAAAGCGCATCAAGATCAGGTCTTTTACCAAAACGGGTTTCGATAAAAGCAATGATGTCTTGCCAAATTTGTTTGCGGTCGATCTCTGGTTTATCTTCCATTATTTTTTAGGGAAACGCATTTTATAGCTGTGTTCAACCCTTCCTAGGCTTATGTTGTTTAGTTTGCCTTTGATAAGATTTCTTTTAAGTGGAGAAATTTTATCTACAAACAATTTGCCTTCAATATGGTCGTATTCGTGTTGTATAATTCTAGCGGCCATACCATCGTATGTTTTTTCGTGTTCTTTGAAATTTTCATCTAAATATTTGATGCGTAATTCTGGTTTACGAGAAACATTTTCATGGATAGTAGGGATACTTAAACAACCTTCTTCATATTTCCATTCTTCACCCCATTCTTCTAAAATTACTGGGTTGATAAAAGTTTGTTTAAAACCTTCAGGCTTAATACCTTCAATTGGAGAACCATCAACGATAAAGATTCTAATTGGCAAACCAATTTGTGGAGCGGCTAAACCTATTCCGTGGCTATCGTACATGGTTTCATACATGTTTTCTAAAAGTTCTTGTAAGTTCGGGTATTCCAATTCTATGTCAGAACACTTTTTTCTAAGCACAGGGCTTCCGTAGGCGTATATCGGTAATATCATTTAATTTCCAAGTAAAGCTGCAAAATTAATGCAGCGGCAACTGTATCTACAAGTTTTTTATTTTGTCGAGCTATTTTTTTGTATCCAGCATCGATTAATGTCTGTTTTGCCATCCTGCTTGTTAAGCGTTCGTCAATCATCACAATTGGCATTTCAGGGAATAATTCGATCAGTTTTAATTTAAAAGTCTCGACCAAGGGAGTTGCATCAGTGTCTGAACCATCCAATCTTTTGGGTTCACCCAAAACAATTGTTTCAACCACTTCTTTTGAAAAGTAGTCTTTTAAAAATTCAAATATTTTTGGGGTATCTATTGTTACCAAGGGTTGCGCTATTATTTGCATGGGATCTGTAACAGCAATCCCAACCCTTTTTTTTCCATAATCTATCGCGAGAATTCTTCCCATTTTACTTCCGCAAATTGCATTTTTAATTCAGTGATAAAAAAATTACTTTCGCACAATGATGCATTTAGAAGAAGGGAGATATAAAATTGATGGTGTAGACGTACTTGATTTAATTAATCAATACGATTCTCCACTTTATGTTTACAGTGCTGAAACCATGAAAATGCAATATGAAAAGCTTAGCATGGCTTTTCCTGGAGTAAAATTAGGTTTGCACTATGCTTGTAAAGCTTTGAGTAATGTAAATGTACTAAAATACATGAAGCAACTTGGTGCTGGCTTGGATGCTGTTTCAATTCAGGAAGTCTATTTAGGTTTGCATGCAGGATTTAATCCTGAGCAAATTCTATATACCCCCAATGGTGTTGGAATGGAAGAAATAGAATTGGCAGTTAAAGAGGGCGTAAAGATTAACATTGATAATATTTCAATTTTAGAACAGTTTGGTGCTAAATATGGCAATTCTGTTCCTGTTTGCATTCGTGTAAACCCTCATATTATGGCTGGTGGTAATACTAAAATCTCCACAGGACATATAGATTCAAAATTTGGAATTTCATATTACCAATTAAGACATGTAGCACGTGTAGTTAAATTATACGATGTCAATGTAGAAGGTTTGCATATGCACACTGGAAGCGATATTTTAGATGCTGAAGTATTTATCCGAGGTGCAGAATTGTTGTTTGAAGCAGCCCAAGATTTTAAAGACTTAAAATACATGGATTTTGGTAGTGGTTTTAAAGTTGCTTACAAAGAAGCTGATATTACTACAGACATAAATGATATAGGGGGCAAAATTGCAAGTAGGTTTAAAGACTTCTGCAAACAATATGGCCGTGAACTTGAACTTTGGTTTGAACCAGGAAAATACTTGGTTAGTGAATCAGGTTACTTTTTTGTTAAAACCAATATCGTTAAGCAAACCACAAGTACCATGTTTGCTGGAGTTGATAGTGGACTAAACCATTTGATTCGTCCAATGTTATACGATGCTTACCATAAAATCACCAACATCAGTCACCCAACTGGTACAGAGAGAATTTATGCCGTAGTTGGATATATCTGCGAGACAGATACTTTTGGATGGGACCGTAAACTGAATGAAGTTAGGGAAGGTGATATCCTTGCTTTCCATAATGCAGGTGCTTATGGCTTCAGTATGGCAAGCAATTACAATTCAAGATACAGACCAGCCGAAGTATTAATTGTTAATGGCAAAGCTGAACTTATTCGCAAAAGAGAATCATTTGACGATTTGTTGCGCAACCAAGTTGAAATAGACTTCTAGTAATCTGATTTTTTCAAAAAAGTGTAAAGTTTAAAACTGTTA
>JAOASJ010000008.1 GCA_030158725.1 Bacteroidia bacterium | reverse complement strand
GGGGTTTCGTGGTAGGTTTTAATGTGTGGACCTAAAAACAATCGGGCATACATTCTGATAATAGCAATTCCTCCCATGATGAATGCTAACGAATTAAAGAATGCCAAGAAGAATTGATCATCGCGGATATGGCTAAAAATCAAGTCCTCGCCGATAAAAGTTGGAGAAATTGGAAAGCCCATTAGTCCCAAACTGGCCAGTAAAAACACAAAAGCCAACAATGGATATTCATAGGCATGTCCGTAATACTTGTTCAAGTCGAAATACTTCGGTTCTAAGCGTTTCAAGCGACTTAATGCATAGAATCCTAGTATGCCACAGGTAACTACACCACTTAAGTACAAGGATATGTGTTCTGCGTTGAAATGTTCATTGTGCGAAATTGCAAGGGCAACCCAAAAGTGATTCATTACCAATAACAGCCATGCCAATTGGGGCGAGCGTCTTTCAGAGAATGATTTTAATACCATTGCCAAGCCAATAAATGAGAAAATGGTTGGTAAAACATTGTGTACCGTTTTTGGAATTAAATCTTCCCAATGCAGCAACACCATGCCAAGTATGTATACTGGGATAAAAAAGTAAAAGACATTTTTAAGGGTTATGAAATTTAATTTTTTTCCAACAATTTTCATTGGATGGAATATCCAAACATTCATCACATGGTCGAGGTTAAATTCTTTCATGCTTAGGATATAAAGTGAGTATTCGATTTTCTTTGGCAAGCCACCTTCGAAATGTCGCTGCCTAGGAACAAAATTATAAAATTGTTCTTTAATTAAGTAACTAACCACTGAAGGAGAAACCAGTAATTGATAGGTTCTTAAAAAGGCATTTCCAGCAAAGTGTATCAAAGCCAAGGTTTCAAAACCTGCTGCTACTTCGATGAAGATTATTCCGATTTGCCCAATTGAAGCGTAAGCAATTTGACTCTTGATAGACGACTGTACCCGCGCAATTAAAGTAGTTACTATAGCTGTGCTAAGTCCTAATAATCCAATTAAAATTCTTACCGAAGTTTGTTGCTCCCAAAAAGGGAAGGTTCTTAACAATAAAAACACCCCAAAATGCACAGATAAGGAACCGTAAAAAATGGCACTCGAACTGGTCGGTCCTTCCATTGCTCTTGGTAGCCAAGAGGAGAATGGCAATTGGGCTGATTTTGCAGCAGCTGCCACCAATAATCCCAATGAGATAATAACGCCAATCAAACTGTGGTTTTGCAAATGTTCATGCACCAAATTGTAATTGTACAACTTAGCGAAGGTGATGTTTTCGTGCCATAAGTGGTGACTCGCCCACATGGCCAAAAGTATACCTACATCCCCAATTCTATAGATGGTAAATACTTTAACGGCATTTCTAACAGGAAGGTAACGTTCTCTGTAAAATGCAATCAATAAGAAGGATGAAATTCCCAATAGTTCCCATCCTATAAATAGGGTTTCAAAATTACCGGATAATACAGTTGTGTTATAACCTAAATAGAAAAGCAAAATGGTGCTAAAGAATCTTTTATAACCTTTTTCACGGTGTAAATAATAACGGCTGTATATGGTGATTAAGAAAGTCAACATACCACCCACCATTAGGTATACGGCAGATATTTTGTCGAAATATAAATCGACCACAAATTCATAACCATGTGTTCTGTATAAAGCAACTTCAGCAATGTTAATGGAAGGATGGCCGTGGCTAAACCAGGAAACTATAAAACCAAGAAATACAAGCAATGTCAAGCCAGCAGTATAAAAAGCCAATCTTGATATTAAGATTTCTTTCTTTGAAGGGATTAAAAAACTGAGGATTAATCCGATGAAAGGAATGATTAAAAATATGTGAATTGGGAAGTTCATATGCTTTGTTCCTCCAACAACATAATAGGTAAGTTTAAATCCGTTTTTTCGAATTCTTTCATCAAGTCGTTCGATGTTTTTATTTCGGTTTTTTCAAGGTTAAAATCAATGAATTCTCCCTTGTTAAAGCGTTTGAATTTTCCTGTGTTAGAATCAAAAGCTACTAGATGTATCCATTCGTTTTCAAACCACTCATAAGTTTGTGGTGCGCGTTTGATCACTTCAAGTAATTTGTCGTCTGGACATTCAACCACCACCATTAACCTCAATGGGTCGTGCACTTCTATCATCTGATGTGGGAGTCCAGTTCTTAGGTCGCCATCTGTGCCATTTGCAACGCCTATCAAGCCCATAACATTATGGGGTAATTTGCTGCCGGCTCCAAGTTTGTTGTTGTCTGTTCTAGAAAAATAGTATTCTAAATTTATGCCCCCACAAACAGGTCCAACAGCTTTTAAAATATTCAGCAATAAAACGCCGTCGTGGTCTATTCGGTAGTCGTATGAATTTAAGAAAGCACGTCTGTCAAGAAATAGTCCTTTTGTAATATCACGGCGACCAACAATACACAAGGCATTGGTAGCATGGTTAAGCTCTGGTCTGGGTTCAAACAATCGAACTGAGCGCAACTTAACTTTTTCATGAACATTATGGGCGCTGTTATGTGTACTGGTTAAGATGAATTTTCTTGAACGTTCTTTGGCATTTAAATCAAGTGCATCGATAAAAACCGTTTTATGCTTTTCATGCGCGAGTTTTTGTGTTTCACTTAAATGTTCAATGTCGAAAAATTCAATCTCATCTCTTGTTGTATCATGTAAGGCTCCAACAAATTGTGTGTTAGGTGAAATATAAATACCTTTTGATTTTAGTATTTCTCTAACTTCAATATGATTCGACATATAAGCTGCAACGCGGGCATTTACGGAACCGGGACGGCCACTGCAAGCACCGCAATCATAACCCGCATAGTGCGTGTTGTTAATGCTGCTAGCACCATGTCCGACAAAATAAACTATCGGCGATTGGATATCAATCAGACCTATACTTTTATAAAGTCCTTCCATACGGGTTGCCATTTCTTCAACGGTAAATCCAACTTGTAAGCCATCAATTTTTTCACCAGTATGTTCTATGCTTAGTTTTGCCTGTCTATCCATGTGTCTGAATGAATAAGAGGTTGCTGGACTAATTCTTGGGCTAAAGATATTGAAGAACAATTTTAAACCCGACCAAAAACCGAGCGTTTGAGAAATCAGCCAACCAAAGAGCAAGGAATGGGTTTGTTTGGTGAAATGCGCTGCTTTGCTTCGCTTTTGGGTGTTTTCTTTTTCCAAAATTAAATATCCTGGAGTAAGTGGAGCGGGACAAACTTTCGTATGGAATTTACTGTGTTCTGGTTGAAAGTAAAATTCAACATTAAAGAAACCAGGAGTGCCGTATGTCTTAGCGCCTTTTGATAAAGATTCAACATGACGGCGAATGGAACATTCTCTGTCATCTATACAGAATAGAGCATGAAACTCAGTCTCATTTTCTTTTGTTTTTCTTTCTGTATTTTCTTTAATACCTGTTAAGACATCGTTGTAATAGCTCCATTCATAAGCTTCTTGCCAAAGTGATAGCACATCGAAGAATTCAGAATATTCGACAACCTTAAATAATATTGATGGATTCTCAGTTACACTTAATCCTAGTGGTCTCCAATTTTCTCCATATTCAGAATCGAGAACGTCAATTTCTAATAACAATTCAAATATGATTAGGTCGCTGAGTTTGATTTCTCTTTGGTCAAGTAAAGCGTGTTGGTTGTCCTCTATAAATGAAGCCATGCCTGACCAACCGATATGTGCGAATTGTTGATCAAATAGATATTGTTCGTAATACTGAGGGTCGCCAACAACTATTTTTAACAAACTTTCTATTTCTAATTTTCCATTTAGAAAAAGCATGCGGGCTCTTTCTGATTTAAAGAGAGATACATAACTGTTGCGTTCAATTTCTTTAATAGATGAGAGAAATCCGTGTTGCACCAGAGGAAATCCGTTGATAGAAATACCTTGATCTAGGTAGTTGTTTAACAACCTAAAGATAAGTGGATGCGTTTTTTTGTCTAAATTAACTTTATAAAGGGCTTTCCATTGGTTTCGGAAACTGCCAACCCTAGAAGGTAAGTTGCTGTCGTATTGGTCGTTTATTAAATGTGCTCTCCAAAGATTAAGGTCTTGTGCACCTTTGTTTTCGGTTAAAACACGGTTTAATATGCTTTCCTTTATTTGGCCATCTTTGTATAGTTGACGGTATTCATCAAGTTGCAGATATACCTTGTAGCCAAATAGGGTAGAAGCCTTGTGCAATGCTTTGTGGAACGGCAAGTTCTGATAAGCATGCAGCGTGTTGTGGTGTATGAAATCCTTCAATGGCGCCTGCGAAGGAAGGAAATGTTTTAAATGATGTAAGACTTCGTGTTCGTTGAAGTCATTATGCTTGTGTGGCATTGTTTGTTAAAATTTGTTACATTGAAAATTATTAATCGCTAAGTCGATGACTTAGATTAAACGGATTCAAGTAAAGATCAAATTCTAAAAACGCAGTATAAGATATTAAGAGAGTTTGAACGCGGTTTGCATTCTTTTAAACTATATTGAGCTAAATAAATGCTCTGTCTATGGTGCTTGTATGAAAATGAAAATGATTCTGAATATAGCTTTTCATTGTCATCTTCCAATTCGTTTTCACATTCAATTAAAGCATCCGCATGTTTTTTATGGCATTCCGAAGAAATGCCAATTATACTTGGTGATGATTTTTTTAATTGAACATTTGAGCTGATGGTATTTCTACTTCCATACGATTGGGCAAATGAATAAGCATTGCCAGCTGCTAAGCCGCAAATAATCCAAATACTTAATATGATTCTAGAAATATGTTTCAATTTATTGGTTCACGAAGTTACGCTTCTTTTCTGTAAGCAGAAAAAAATGTGCCAAACTATATGTTTTATAAAATGTTTTCATAAACGATGGCCATTCCCTGACCAACGCCAACGCACATCGTTGCAACACCGTATTTTACATCGGTTCTTTTTTGCATTTCATGAATTAATGTGCTGCTGATACGCGCACCACTGCAACCCAATGGATGGCCTATAGCAATAGCACCACCATTTACGTTTACTTTATTGATGTCTATGCCTAACTCTCTTATACATGCGATGCTTTGAGATGCAAAGGCTTCGTTTAGTTCAAACAATCCGATGTCTTCAATACTTAAACCAGCGCGTTTTAATGCTTTGCGCACTGCCTCAACTGGTCCTATGCCCATAATGGCAGGTTCAACCCCAGATGCAGCTGTTGCAACTATTCTAGCTTTTGGTTTTAAACCATGTGCTCTAACAAATGATTCAGAAGCTATAGCCAATGCACTCGCTCCATCATTAACCGAACTAGAATTGCCAGCTGTTACACTGCCATCTTTTTTAAATGCCGGTTTTAAATTGTTTAAGGTTTCTATAGTGCTTAAGCGGGCTTGCTCGTCGGTATCGAATATAATGCTTTCACCTTTTTTCTTAGGGATTTCGTAGGCAACGATTTCTTCTTTGAATTTTCCAGCATCGTGGGCTTGTTTCCATTTTAATTGTGAATTGTAAGCAAATTGGTCTTGCTCTTCACGGCTTATACCCCAGCGTTCTGCTACATTTTCAGCAGTTTCACCCATGGTAAATGGATGGTAAAGTTTTGAAAGCGCAGGATTGGTAAATCTCCAACCGATTGTTGTGTCATGAATTTCAGGAGCACGTCCAAATGCAGTATCTGATTTGGCCATTACAAATGGTGCACGTGACATGCTTTCAACACCACCTGCAATATATAAGTCGCCATTGCCAGCCTTTATTTCCATATAAGCGTTAGCAATAGCTTGAAGACCGCTTGCACACAATCTATTTACGGTGTAACCAGCAACTGTAGTTGGTAAACCAGATAAGAGTGCTGACATACGCGCCACATTTCTATTGTCTTCTCCAGCTTGGTTGGCAGCCCCTAATATCACTTCTTCTGTTTGATCAAAAGGAATGTTTGGGTTTCTATCAATTAGTGCTTTAATCACATGGGCACCCATGTCATCAGGTCTTGTTCCAGAAAGGGTTCCTGCATATTTTCCAATGGCAGTTCTAACGGCATCAATAACGTATATAGATTGACTCATATTGAGGCGCAAAACTACAATATTATCAAATATAAATTCAGAAAATATTTATTAAAACAACTTGAATTAAACCCTGTAAGTCGATTAATCAAATATTCTTAAACAGAAATATTCGAATTGCATTTTTTGTGTAATTGTGGTTTAATGGAAAAACTATTTTATTTTCGTGTCAATGAAAATAAATAGATTCTTTATTTATTGCCTAATTGGAACGTTTGCTTTCGCAATTTTCCTTCCTGCATGTAAAGCCAAAACATGCGATGATGCGAGCAATGTGACTGAGCAGTCAAAATCAAGAAAAAGGGTTAAAAATATAGGTTTGTTTTCCAAAAAAGAAATGCGCAGACAACGCTGGCATTAATAAGGAAGGTAAGGCAAATCAAAATTAATGATGAGTCCAAAATTATGCTGGTAAAAAGTTCTGAAATCAGAACTCAGTCTTTGGTTGTGCGAAAATTCATAAATTAAGCCGAAATTGTGGTTAAGCTTATATACAGCGCCAAATCCCAATCTTACAGACGAAGCTACTCTACCTGTATTAACATCTTTGTAGGTTTTGTCGTGTAAATCTAAATTGTATGATACTTTAAAATAAGGGTTGAATTTTCGAGGCGACCAATTTCTAGGGGTGTAATTTTGTGGCAATGAAAACACCAAGCCGGCCTTGAAACGGAAAAAACTGCTGTTTTGAAATGTTCTAAAATTGCTGTCCAAATTTCTTAAGTCACCAACCCCAACTCCCCAATTAAAATTTGAAATTCGGCTCAGGTTTTGGTGTTTGTCTAACTCGGTTACCCAAGAAATTCTCGTATTAGAATTGCTTTGGTTGTTTAATGATTTGGGGTGAAACTGCATAATGCCTTGTTGAAGAGCAAGGTCTTTCTTGCCAAACAATTGAGCTTGTGCAATACCCGTAACACTTAGCAATATGGTGGTGATGAGTAGTTTCAAAATTTAATTCTGGCCAACTCCCTTTGTATATCCTTTGTTTTTATATCGTCGCGTTTATCAAAAGCTTTTTTACCCTTGCCTAATCCAATATCCAACTTTAGAATACCACGTTCATTGGCATATAGTTTAACGGGGAAAACAGCGGTGCCTTTTTCCTTTAAACGGGTTCCAATTTTGCTTAATTCTTTTTTGTTTAAAAGCAGTTTGCGGTTTCTAAGAGGCTCGTGTTTGTTATAAGTGCCTTGTTTGAATTCGCTGATGTGCATGTTCTTAACGTACAATTCACCGTCTTCCATCATGCAATAAGCATCGCTGATATTGATGTTGCCATTGCGTATGCTTTTTACTTCCGTGCCGGTAAGCACCATGCCTGCGGTGAATTTTAAGTCCGTATGGTATTCAAACCCAGCTTTTCGGTTGATAATATTTACGGCTTTTTCACTCATTTCACTTTAGACTTTCGAACAGCAAATTTAACTTTTCTTTTTTAATAATTTTTTGTCCTGTACTGCATTCTGCAATAATTCTTTCACCCACCTTTGCAATGACGGTGCAATCAACAATGTTTTTTTCCAATTTAGAAATGCTGGCTTCAAATACAACGGTGTCGCCAATTAGGGCGGGCGATTTATGGGTGATGTTTAAAAAAGTACCTATGCCTTCTTCATCATCCTCTTTCATTTCTAAGACAAACAAACGGCTGCTCCATTCTGCATCTCGTCCTAAAGCGAAAGTTCCGTATACCTGATGAACAGCGCCACTTTCAAATTCTGCCAAGTCGTTTATTCCCACCAGTTTTGTGAATTGTTTTTTATCGCCGATCTGAAAAATAGATTTCATATTGAATAAGCAAATGTGCATTAATTTGATTCAAATTCAAAATATATTCTTATGATAAAATGAGTATAAAAGGTGGGTTACTCTCAAAAAAGGTCGCTAGGAATTTTGTATTTTCGTCGCACGATATGTCTGAGAAAAAATTATTTCTATTAGATGGGATGGCGCTTATTTACCGTGCCTTTTTTGCCTTTAGCCAAAACCCTAGAATTGCATCATCAGGGTTGAATACCTCTGCAATGTTCGGATTTGTGAATACCCTTTTGGATGTTTTGCGCAACCATAAGCCTACCCACATTGCTTGTGTTTTCGATACCCAAGCGCCTACCGAAAGGCATATTGTATATGAGCAGTACAAAGCCCATAGAGAAGAAATGCCAGAAGATTTACGCAAAAGTTTGCCATATATTTTCAAGATTTTAGAATCGTTTAATATTCCTGTAATCACCAAAGATGGGTATGAAGCTGATGATATCATAGGTACCATTGCCTTGCGCGACGGTGCACCTGATTGTAAGGTTTACATGATGACACCTGATAAAGATTTTGGTCAGTTGGTAAACGAAAATGTTTTCATTTTTAAACCTGCCCGTATGGGAAATGATTTTGAAATTATGGGTGTGCCTGAAGTTTTGGCAAAATGGGACATCAGCGATATTCATCAAGTGATAGATATTTTGGCCATTTGGGGTGATGCATCAGACAATATTCCAGGTATTCCTGGTATGGGTGAGAAAACGGCTAAAAAATTAATCAAGGAATATGGCAGTTTGGAGAACATCATTGCAAATACGGATAAATTCAAAGGCAAACAGCAAGAGAATTTAATCAATTTTAAAGACCAAGGCTTGTTGTCAAAACAATTGGCAACCATCAACGTCAGTGTGCCGATTGACCATAATTTAGAGGATTATATTTTAAAAGACATCAACAAAGATGCTGTAAGAGAATTGTTTGCGGAACTTGAGTTTAGGCAATTGTTAAAGCGCGTTTTAGGAGAAGAAGCGCCAGAACTACCTGCGAAAAAAGCAGCAGCAAAGACCAATCCCAATCAAGGCGATTTGTTTAGCCAACCTGCAGCGGCAGAGCCAAGCGGTAAAGGTGATGATGTACCTGAAGAGAGCGAGGAAGTACAAGAGCAATATCAAACCATACAAGATGTCGAACACCAATATTTTTTGGTAAATACAGAAGAATCGAAGCAGGATTTATTGAACAAACTTTTAGCCTCAACAGCATTTTGTTTTGATACCGAAACCAGCGGTTTGGATGTCTTAAATTCTGATGCCATAGGCTTGGCATTTTCAATAACAAAAGGTGAGGCGTATTATGTGCCTGTGTCTAACAAAGAAGATGTTCAGTTTTTCAAACCAGCATTTGAATCTAAAGCATTAAAAATTGCGCAAAACTTAAAGTTTGATTTACAAATTTTAGAAAATTATGGCGTTCAAGTTCTAGAGCCTTTTTATGACACCATGTTGGCGCATTATTTAATAGAACCAGACAAGCGTCACAACATGGATGAATTGTCTAGAACCTATTTGAAATACGATCCAGTGTCTATTGAAACCTTAATCGGTAAAAAGGGAAAAGGACAGATTAAAATGTCAGATGTGGATATAGAAACAGTAAAGGAATACGCGGCAGAAGATGCAGATATAACTTTGCAATTAAAGTCTGTATTAGATCCTTTTATTATTGATCAAAATGCCAGCAAAGTATTCAATGAAATAGAATTGCCTTTGGTGCCTGTATTGGCGTCAATGGAACGTGCGGGCATTCGCATAGATTATGAATTTTTGCAAGATTACAGTGTTGATTTGGCAAAACAGATCGTAGAAATTGAACAAAGAATATACGAGCAAGCAGGAGAGAAGTTTAACATAGCATCACCATTGCAATTGGGTAAAATTTTGTTCGACAAACTCAATTTGGATGAGAAGGCGAAAAAAACCAAGACTGGTCAATATCAAACAGGGGAAGATGTGCTTCAAAAGCTTTCGCATAAAAGCAGTATAGTTCAAGATATTTTAGATTTTAGAGGTTTGCAAAAGTTGAAATCAACTTACGTAGATGCACTGCCTTTATTGGTAAATTCAAATACAGGACGTGTGCACACGACGTTTAACCAAGCGGTAGCAGCAACGGGTCGTTTAAGTAGCACCAACCCGAATTTGCAGAACATTCCTGTACGAACCGAAAGGGGCAGAGAAGTGCGTAAGGCATTTATTCCTGCAAGTGATGACTTCTTGATATTGTCAGCGGATTATTCTCAAATTGAATTGCGTGTTATTGCAAGTATGAGTGGCGATGAAGGTATGATGGAGGCATTTAGACAAAATTTAGACATTCACGCAGCAACAGCAGCTAAGGTATTTGGTGTGCCTTTAGAAGAAGTAACTAAAGAACAAAGATATAAAGCTAAGAGTGTGAATTTCGGTTTGATTTACGGGCAAGGAGCCTTTGGATTAGCAGAGAATCTAGGGATTAGTAGAACGGAAGCAAAAGAGATAATAGATAATTATTTCAAGCAGTTTCCGGGTATACGCACCTATATGGACGATGTGATTGAAAATGCAAGAACCCATGGTTATGTAGAAACATTAATGGGGCGCAGAAGGTATCTACGTGACATCAATTCTAATAATGCAACGGTTAGAAGCTTTGCGGAACGAAATGCCATCAATGCACCTATTCAAGGCGCTGCAGCTGACATGATCAAAATGGCCATGATACGCATACACAAACGCATGCAAGAAAAGACCTACAAATCGAAGATGTTGTTGCAGGTGCATGACGAATTGTTGTTTGATGTTCACAAAGATGAGCTTGAAGAAATAACTGAAATGGTAAAAACCGAAATGCAAAATGCTATGCCACTCAATGTTCCAGTAATCGCGGAAGCAGGTACTGGAAAAAACTGGTTAGAGGCGCATTAAAGTTTTTTTCTTAAATTTGTAACACTATGAAAAAATGGTGTGTCGTTTTTTTATCTCTTTTTTGCATTTTAAAACTAGGCGCAAGAGGTATAGAGCTTAATTCTACAAGTGGTTTTGATTCCACTATTTTATATGCTATGCCTAAGCCTGGTGTTGGCTTAGACAATTTCAAGCTTGAATTAAAGAAAATAAAAGCGGAGAATTCTTTTGAGTTGTCTCAATTGTTTCCAAACCACAAGGACGGTTTGTTGAGTAGAATTTTAAAAATTAAATTCAAAAACAACACGGATGCCTTGGACGTTTTGAAAAATTCTAGCTTATTGTCAATTTCGAACTATATTGAATTTGCGCCCATTCATAAAAGTTTTTTAACCCCTAACGATTTACATGTTAACCAATGGCATTTGAAAAAAATAAATGCAGAAGCGGCATGGAGTATAAGAACCGGAAAGTCGACGGTCTTATTAGCAATAGTAGATGATGCTGTTGACACTAAGCATGAGGACCTAAAGAATATTATTTATAAAAATCCATTAGAAATAACTGGCAATGGCATAGATGACGATGGAAATGGATATAAAGACGATGTGTTTGGATGGAATGCAAATTATAAAAATGGAAATGCAAATCCTCCTTTTTTTAATGCAGCTGATTTTACCCACGGAACCCATTGTGCAGGGATTGCCTCGGCGGAAACAAATAACAATATTGGCATAGCCTCAATTGCTTACAATGTGCGCATACTGCCAGTGTCGTGCGCCGATACAACTATGCCGGGATTTATTATGGCAGGCTTTGAAGGCATTGTTTACGCAGCAGATGCAGGCGCTAATGTTATCAGTTTAAGTTGGGGTGGTGGTGGATTTTCAAATACGGGTCAAATCACCATCAATTATGCATTAAACAAAGGAGCTGTGATATGTGCAGCTGCCGGGAATAGTAATGTTAACACACCGATGTATCCTGCAGCTTATACGGGTGTTATTTCTGTAGCGGCCAGCGACCAAAATGATAAGAAAGCAGGTTTTAGTAATTATGGTTCATGGATTGATATCTCTGCGCCAGGTGTGAATATTTGGAGTACCGTAACTGGTGGAAATGTAAAGTACGACTATATGAGTGGTACTTCTATGGCTTGCCCATTAACTGCTGGTTTGTGCGCTTTAATGCTTTCTCAAAATAGCCGTTTAACCGCTAAAGAAATTGAAACTTGTTTGAAGCAAACCGCAGATAACATTAACTCTTTGAATCCGGGATACAATAATCTTTTAGGGGCTGGTAGAATAAATGCTTTAAATGCTTTGAGATGTGTAAAACCATTGTTTGCCGATTTCAAGGCTGATTTTACCTTAGTATGTGAAAACGATTTTGTTCAGTTTACCGACCTTAGTTCAGTTAATGCAAATTCATATTCATGGAAAATTCCTGGAGCAATTCCAAGTACCAGTAGTTTGAAAAATCCTTTAATTCAATTTCCAACTAGTGGTTTTTATACTGTAAAGCTTATAGTGTCAGATGGTGTGAATCTTGATTCTACTGAACTTGTTAAATATATAGAAGTCAGGAAGTCGAGCGCAAAAATGTTGAATAGCAATTCGATTATTCGAAAAGGGGAAGCCGCATTTTTATCTGTGCAATTGCAAGGAATCGCACCTTGGTCATTTAAAGTATCCGATGGCAACACAGTACTAATATTTAACAACATTAATTCAAGTCCATTTTACTTTGATGTTAGTCCCATAAAAAGTTCAAAGTACTATCTAACAAGCTTTACCGATTCAAAATGCAATGGCATTTATTCTGATACGGCCTATGTTTTTGTAGATACTTTATTGAAGACTGGAAATACATCTTCTTGCGGTAATTTTACACTATATTCCAAAATAGTAAACAACACGGGTCCTGATTATGCTCATAATATTTCATTGCTTTCCAATGGGAATATTATGGTAACTGGAATAACAAATCAAGGTTTTGGTTCAAGTGGAGATGATATTTTTGTCAATCAATATAGTTACAAAGATTTTAGCAAGATTAAAATATTCTGTTTTGGTACATTTAGCCAAGAAGTTGGTTATCCTGTTGGTGCAATTGAGGGTCCAAATAAAGATTTATATGCATTTGGAGCAACTTATATTAATAATCCCAATACTAGCTATTGGGCTAGAATAAATAGATTTACAGGTATTCCTCGTTATGCACATTTGTCATTAAACAATACCGTGCAAGACCAGATTAGGTGCGCTAAAATGTTGACAAACGGACAAATGGTTTTTGCAGGGACATCCGCAATTACCAACGATCAGGCAGGTGCAATATTCATGAGTGATACCAATGGCACAAGAATTTGGTCACATTCGTTTAATGCATCAGGAACTACCGAGCATTTTATTGATGTAACAGAAATGGACAAAAGGATCTATGCAGTAGGACACACTTCATACGGGAGCGGCAGTTATGGGTCTTTCTTGGTAAAATTGGATCTCAACGGCAATACTTTGTGGCAAAAATATATTGATTTTGCAAATTATGATGCGGCTATGTATATTCAAGAAACCCATCAGCATTCTCTATTAACTGCACATTGGGTTTCATACAATGGCAATTCCACTTTTGGAAATGAAGATTTTGGGATAGTACACACAGACAGCAATGGCAATAAAATTTGGTCAAAAGTGTACGGTACTCCTGGAAAAGATGAAGTGAGTGGTTTGCAGAAAATAGGAAATTATTATTATATTTCAGGGACTACAAATAATTTTGACGGCGGGAAGTCAAAGTTGTTTTTAATGAAAATTGACATTAATGGAAATATTGAATGGACTAAGACTTATGGTGCTACTGGGGAAGTTTTAGGTAAGCCCTTGTTTTCAGAACTTCTTTGCGCAACCATAGATAGTGGTTTGGTTTTGCTTGGGCAGAAAACCAATGCAAATGAGGATTACATCATGTTGAAATTGGATGCTTGTGGAAATTCAAATTGCCCTTCCAATGATGTAGTATTTAAGTCTGCTTCCGAAAACTTTAGCTTCACGAACTCTAGCTTAGCTGACATCGGGTTATTAACCAGAGGAAATGCAAATTGGTACTCTATAGCACCACTACAGCGTGAGCTTTACGATAAATGTGCGCCGGGAATAATTCAAGCCCCTTGCACTGTCATAGCCAAATTTTCATATAAATTCACCTGTCTCAATGACTCTGTAATATTCGTCGATTCTTCTATAGACAATTCAGGAAAAGCCATCAAACAATATAAATGGTTGTTCCACGACAACAGCTTTAAAATTGGCAAGTTCAATGGAAAGTACAAATACAATTCCGTTGGTAACTATAAGGTCTCTTTAATTGTTTTTGCAGATACCCCAAGCATTTGTAGCGATACGTTTACTCTAATGGTTTCAATAACAAATTCCATAAAGAGTAAAATCGTGTACAGCTCAAATTCAATTTGTATAGGCGATTCCGTACAATTAGGAATTAAAAATATTTGTGCCAAATTGCCTTACACCATTCAATGGTCACCTTCACAATATTTCAGCAACGCGAATTCAATGAATCCGTCATTGAGAATTCCTAATTCTATGTGGGTGAAATATGTGCTTAAAGATGCCAATAACAGTCTGAGTTCTGATTCAATTTTCATCAATGTAAACACTTCTTGTTGTGTATATACAAGTAAAGTTAAAGCGTTTAAAGAAAACATGTGTCTTGGCGATACTTTAAATGTATTGAATGTAAATCCTTACACCAATAGTCAGAATAAATGGTTGATCTATGTAAATGACGTCATCAAAGATTCTTTGATTTCCTTGAACTTAAATAATTATAAACCTACAAGTATTGGCAAATACACGTTTGTACTTGTTATAACAGGTTCTTGTAAACGTTCGGAATCAAAAATTGAGGTTTTTGTTAATCCTTTACCTATAGCAAATGCGGGCCGTGATTCTATATTATGCAAAACAGCTCTGATGCAAATTGGTGATTCTGCTGCAGAACAACACCGCTATTACTGGTCGCCTTCTACTGGCCTAAATAAATCTGACATCTCTAATCCGTTTGCTCAAATTAACGGTTCTCAAAAGTATAAATTAAGGGTGGTAGATTTAATAACACAATGCGAGAATTTTGATTCTATAAATATCGTTTTAATTAATCAAATAGCAAGTGGTAGCATAGATACTAGTTTATGTGATGGCAGCGTTTTAAAGATATCTGCAGGACCTAGCATTCAAGGCATTACCTATACGTGGAATGACGGTGGGTTTGGGCCTTTGAAGTCTTTCTCTAAACCTGGACGATATACGGTTGTGAAATCAAATATCTGTGGGGTGTTCACTGATACCTTTAATGTAAAATCTAAAGTTTGTTTCTGTGAGTTGTTTATGCCGAATGCGTTTTCACCGGATGCGAATGCTATAAATGAATACTTCCCAGAGCATTATTTAGATACAATCATAAGTCTACAGATTTATAACCGTTGGGGCGAAAAGTTATACGATGAGGAAGGTACAAGGGTAGGATGGGATGGTTCTTACAAAGGCAGTATTGTTGAGCAAGATGTTTATTTATATATCATAACCTATAAGAATTGCTTTGGTAGATATGTTTACCTTAAAGGTACTTTCACCCTCTTAAGATAGCTTTTTCATAAAAGGAAGCTTAGAGGTCAATAAACTGTTAAAGTCTTGAGAAAGCTTTAGTTTGAAAACAGTAAAGATTAATGCAGAACCCAAAATAGAAGATTTAATAATTGAATCTAGTATAGGATTGCTGAACCAATCTCCAATAAAAGTAAATGCAAAAAACAAAATTAGTAGTAAACTAATTTTAATTTGATCCTTGTGGAAAGGGTTAATCTTTAATTTGTATTGAAGTACTAATAAATTGCAAAGGTTAACGGAAATCATAACCAATATTGTACTTATTGCACCACCAATTATACCAAATTTTGTAATGAAAATGTAGTTGTAAATAAAGGATGAAATAACTGCGACAACGATACTAAAAGTTGATAGCCCATAGAATTTTGAATTCACAATTATTGGCCCATTTCCACAAACGACTGCATCAATTAATTTGCTTATTCCGATAAAGAAAACAACCCATTTTCCCCTTTGATAAAAGTCTCCCCTTGGCATCAATTCATAAAGATTGTCAATGTTCAGCCAAATCATAAAAAACAAAATTCCAGAAACCAGCAATTGATTACTGCCATTTTTTTTATTCAACGATTCAACCTCCTTGAATTTTGATTCTTTCATTAAATTAGAAAACACAGGTGTTGCAACTTGCAAGATAGTGCGTTTAGGTATTTCAATAAATGTAGCCAAATAAAACCCTATGCTATAAATGGCTACTTCTGATAAATCTTTTTGTAGAGCAGATATCATGAAGAAATCCATTTTGGTATAAAGTAAAGAGGCAATTCCAGAGAAGAACAACAGCATAGTAAATCTTAAACTGTCTTTTTTAATCTGTGGATTTTTACGAATAAAATCAAAATTTGGTCTTAAGTTTATTTTGGTTAATTTCCCTAAGAACCAAAGGTTTCCAAGCAATGCAATTCCATAGGCAAGTACAATTAACCAAACAGATTGGGTAAAGCTGACAACATTGAAATAATAAAGCAAACCAGCGACAATAATTAAAGAACGCATTACAATTTCACGCATGAAATTTGGGACTGCAATGCGGCCATGGTTGGCGCAACTCACCTCTGAAACAACTTGGTATAATATTATAAATACCAATAAAATCAGCATTGGGAAAAGCTCTTTGTATTTTAAGGCATTGGCGTTAATAAATAGAAAAATTGAATCTCCGCCAATTAGCAATACAATAAGCAAAAGACAAAATCCAATTAAAGGAAATATTAAAACCCAAAAGAAAAAACCATGGTGCTTTTCATCTGCTGTTTTGAAAAATGGGAAAAAACGATTGATGCTATAATGTGTTCCAATTAAGGCAAAAGAAGATAAGACGGTCCCCAATTCAATAAACAAACGCACCGCACCCAACTTTTCTGGGGTATAAAACAAGGGGAGAAGTATAAACAAACTTAAAAACCCTAGCCCCATTCCAATGTAATTAGATAAAGCTGCTTTAAATCCTTGTCTTATAATAACGCCCATGTAGTTCGGCAAATTTAAACTTAATTATAATTGATTCATTAAGTTATTTCGACAAGCGTGTAGTTTTTAGTACTCGTTTTATATATTTGCGCTTACTAAAGAACAAAGAATTTGAATATTGGAATTTTAGAAATATGTGTTAAAGAGCATTACATGGTGGTGAATGCAGTGTTGAAAACATACGCAAGTGATCCTGCGAATAAAATTTATGTTTTTACCACCCAAGGTGCAAAAGATTTAATCATGGCCCAAGACAATGATGGGCCTCAAATAGAGTATGTGCTATTTGATCCGAACAGCAATGTGAATGATTTTTTTAAATTAATAAAGCAATATCCTTTAGACAGAATACACTACACCACCGTAACCAAATATTTCAAGGCCTTTTACTTTTTCAAGCCAAATGTAAATTGTAAAGTTTTTTTCCATTTTCACAACATCGATTTATGGTATAATTCAGCTTTAATTATTCAAATGAAACGTTTGTATAATGTCTTTTTTAAAGATAAGAACAAAGTTGATTTCATGAGACAAATTAAATATTCTGTGAAAGATGTGGTATGGGATTTCTATAGAAAAAAATTCATTCGAAAGATTGCAAAGGATGGGACGAATATTGTCATTCTTAGTGAAGCACAGCGTTTTCATTTACAGAATTATTTGAATGCAGATAAGGCCATTGTGTTTCCAACCTTGATTTTTGAACCCGACTTTTATAAGGATTTATCAGTAGGCAATTCTAAAATTAGAGTTTGTATTCCTGGTTCAGTGACCCAAATTAGAAGAGAATACAACAAGTTGTTTGATGTACTTGAATCCAATTTAGATTTTTACAAATCCAATTATATTTTTGACCTACTTGGATTTATTCCACCGAGTGAAACCGTATTAATTGAAAGAATTAAAGTCATGGAAGAAAAGGGCCTGAATATTCTTTCTTACAATTACTTTATTGATGTGAAACAATTTGATTTAGAATTGTATAAATCAGATATTATTTTGAGCAATATTTTGTTAGATGATACATTGAGTCTTCAAAATAAAGAAACCGCCGCTGTTTTCCATATGATAAGAGGCGCTAAACCAGGGATATTCCCTGAAAGCTTTGTGTTAGATAAAGATTTCAAAGATTCCGTTGTTAAATTTAAAGCGTATTCCGACTTGCATAATTTGTTTTTAGAGTTGTTAAACAAGCCCGAAATTATTGGTGAATTAAAAGCCAATGCAATGAAGATTTCCTTGCAATATTCACCATCTGAATTAATCAAAAGACTAATCTGATATCGAGTCTGAAATTTGTTGAATTTTCTTATATTTGCTGAATTAATATCGACTAGAAGAAATGTATAAGAAAATCAACTGCTGTAGAATATGTGGAAATTCAAACTTAGTTTCATTGTTACACCTTGGTGAACAAACGTTGACAGGTGTATTCCCGAAAAACAAAAGTACCGAAATTACCAGCGGTCCATTAGAATTGGTTAAATGTTTTAGTCAAAATGGTGAAGATGTTTGTGGTTTGGTTCAATTACACCATTCATACGACAGCAACGAAATGTATGGCGAAAATTACGGTTACCGTTCAGGTCTTAACCAATCTATGGTTAGACACCTGCAAAGTGTTGTGGCTGAAATTTGCAAATTGGTTGAATTAAATGCAGATGATGTAATTATCGATATTGGAGGGAATGACTCAACTTTATTACAAGCTTATCCATCGGATAAAGGTTTGAATTTGATGGTAATCGACCCAACCTCTAACAAGTTTAAACAATATTACCCAAGTCATATTAACAACACAGCCGATTTCTTTAGCGCTGATACTTACAATAAACTTTTTAATAAAAAGGCTAAGGTTATTACCTCTATTGCTATGTTTTATGACCTAGAGGCGCCTTTGAAATTTGTTCAAGACATCTACGATGTTTTAGACGACAATGGCGTTTGGGTGTTTGAACAAAGTTATCTTCCAGCTATGATAGATACGACGTCTTATGATACCATCTGTCATGAGCATCTTGAATACTACGCTATCCAACAAATTAAATGGATATTTGATAAAATAGGTTTTAAAATTGCCGATATTGAGTTTAATAACATCAATGGTGGTAGTTTTAGAATTACTGCAGTTAAAAGTATTTCAACGCTTCCAATACAAACTGAGAAATTAAACAAAGCAATTGAAGCAGAAAATAATGCCGGTTACCAAGGTTTAGAAATATATAAAACTTTTTCTGAAAATGTAAGCAAGCATAGAACTGAATTGATGGATTTACTGAATGATTTAAAATCTCAAGGTAAAAAGATTTTCGGTTATGGTGCTTCTACTAAAGGCAATGTGTTGTTGCAATATTGCGGCATTACTGAGGCCGATATTCATTGCATTGCAGAAGTTAACCCAGATAAATTTGGTTCATTCACTCCGAATACTTTAATCCCAATTATTTCAGAGAAAGATGCTAAAGCTCAAAACCCTGATTATTTATTGGTGTTGCCTTGGCATTTTAGAGATGGTATTATTGTTAGAGAAAATGAGTTTCTTCAAAATGGTGGAAAATTGATTTTCCCTCTACCGAAAATAGAAATTTACAGTCTGTAAACTTGAAAAAACGAGCGCTCATTATTGGCCATTCTGGACAAGATGGTTTCTATTTAACGCAGACACTAGAAGCCCAAAACTATGAAGTGTTTGGTGTCTCTAATTCGTCTAGATTAAATTTAGACCACCTCGATATAAAAGATGGTCTTATTACAGATTTTGCTTTTTGCGAAAGCCTTTTTAGTCAAATACAACCTGATGAATTGTATTATTTGGCGGCCTTGCACCAATCGTCTATAGAACAGTCTTACGATGATTTGAAATTCTATAAAGATACCATTGATGTTAACGCAAATGGTCTTTTAAACTTTTTAGAATGCATTGTCAAATACAAATTGGAATGCAAACTATTTTATGCTTCTTCTTCTCATATCTTTGGTGGCACCAAGTCATTAATACAAAATGAGGAAACGCCTTTTTGCCCTGTTTCTATTTACGGTGTTAGCAAGGTCTTAGGCATGCAGTATTGCGAGTTATACCGTCAAAAAGGTGTGTTCTGCTCAGTGGGTGTTTTTTATAACCACGAGTCGCCTAAAAGAAGTTCCAAATTTGTTTCTAAAAAGATAATTGAAACCGCTGTTAAAATTTCTAAAGGGGAGGCTTCAGAATTGGTTTTGGGCGATTTGTCTGCCAAAATTGATTGGGGCTTTGCGCCCGATTATGTAAAAGCGGCACACGCAATTTTGCAGGTCGAAGAATCAGGTGTCTTTGTTATTTCTAGTGGAAGTTTACACACTATCGAGGATTTTGTCAGCATTGCATTTGAGCAATTAAATCTCAATTGGAAAGACTATGTAAAGGTTAACTCAAATATTATTTTGAAGAAATCTGTAACTGTTTTGCAAGGGGATAATTCTAAATTAAAACAATTGACCAATTGGGAAGCTTCTTTAAGCTTCAAACAAATGGTTGAAGTGCTGGTAGGGAATGAACTAATGCGCTGATTAGCTTACCGCTTTTCTTATCTTGGTGTTTATTTCTTCTATTTTATTCTCAGCATTCATGGCTGGAATGAAAATAAAGTTATTGATAAATAAACGGTTCTTGCCATGGTTGTCCAAAGATTGAATGTCTTCTATCTTTTTGTCTTTAATATCAGTCTTTAATTGCTGATCCATGGTGTCAAAATAACAACAGGTGTATTGGCCAGTTTTTTCCAAGTTCATTATAAAATCAAGAATTGGTGTTTTATGATGCCTTTGCTCGATTTCTATAATAAATATAGGCTGAAACTTTTTTATCATTTCGCCCGCACCATTGATAACATCAAATTCAGCGCCTTCAACATCAATTTTAACCAAAGACACTTTCTCAATTTTATTTACTTCTGAAAATTTATCTAAAGTAGAAATATGAACATCAATTAACACAGAATTGGTTTCATCAACTTCAACATGTTCTGTTTTTAATGTCCCTCTTGTATGGATTTCTCTATTGTTAAAATAGGGGATTTTAAATTGTGTATTTCCCTCAGCATCTGATAAGGCATCTTGAGACAAATGTATGCCAGTGAACAATTTAGAAAGTCTCTTATTGAGCGCTGGATGTGGCTCAAAAGCATAAATATTGTTTCTTGGAATGATGCCCTCTGCTTTGAAAACATATTGGCCTAAGTTTGCTCCAACATCAATAAATGTTGAGTTTGAATCTAAAAAATATTGAATCAACAACAATTCGTTTTCAATATTTCTATTTTTAATGTTACTCCAATTTAAAGAATCAATACGTTCGAAATATTTCTTCTTATATGACAATGGAAATAAATTGATTTCCAGATTCTGTTTTATTGCTTTGAGTTTGGAAATAATCATATACTATGACTTGGTGTAAATGGCAGTTGAAATGGTTTTGGCAATTAGTCTGTAGCCCAAAGGTTTTAAAAATTTATAAGTTTCTAAATTTTCTAAATTTTCAACTTCTTCATCTTGGTCTTCAACCAATATGACACTTGGTTTGTACTTTTCCCAGTTGTTTGATTTTAAAACTTGAATGTCAATGCCCTCTGTGTCTATATCCAATACATCAATATTTCTTCCGTTTAATTTTTCGTCAAAAACCTCAGCCAAAGTTTTTGTTGGGATGTTCTTTGAACCAACATATTTAGCCCCTTGATTCAAGCGCATTTTATAAAACTCTTCAGAAAAAGTACTTACTGCACTTTCCTTAAATTCATAATAAGTCAAATTGCTTCCAACCTCTGAAATACCAATGTTTAAATTGATGTCCTTTGGGCGGTATTGGTTAAATAGGCGTATGGTTTCAGGGTTAGGATCTATGTTAATGCCTGACCAACCTTTCTTGAATAATTTATACGTATTAGAACCAACCTTTGGATGGTAACACCCTACATCGACATAACAGCCGTTCTTAATATGCTTGGTGAATTTCTCAATAATTAAATCTTCAGCCTCGCCAGAGTATGTTAATTGAGGTTTCCCAATCCAGTTTTTCCTCTTTGTTTCAATAAAATCAAATAGCCAAGTTGGTAGTTTGTCTTTCCAGTATCCCATCGTAATAAATGTAGAATTGCAAATATAGTCCAATGCCCCCAATCCATTTAATATTTATTCGGATTATCTTATGTGAATCTTTTACTATTTCCCAATTTCCTTACCTTTGCCTCAATGAAGGTACTCTTTGTCTTCGGTGGTCTGCCGCATTATTTCAATAAGGTGTTAAATAAAATTAATGCCAATCCCAATATTGAAGTCTGCGTTATTGCCCCAAGCAGCAAAGGCGCTACCATTGGAAGCGGGGTTCACCAAACCGATGAAGGTATTGAATTTAAGGTGCTGCGACTTGAAGAATACAAAACCTGGTATGGCAAACCGTTTTTCAAAGGATTTCACCAAGCGGTAATAAACGAAAAACCGGATATCATTGTTACGGGCTGGCCCTATTTCATCGCTTTTGTTTTCATGCCTTTGCTTACCATTAAATTGAAAAGCTCAGGGGTTAAACTCTACGGCCGTGAAATTCCTTTTACCGTTCCTTATTTCAATGAGTCTTTAAAAGATTTCTCAGATCGTTGTGTCGATAGCCAAAAGACTGAAAAAATGTTCTCCAACGTTTGGCTGTTTCGTTTTCATAAATACTTGAGAAAATGCTTGTACACCTTTGTTTTTGATTATGCCTTAACCTACACAGAAAAGGGAATTGATATTCTAAGTTCTTATGGCTTATCAAAATCAAAAATTACGGTAACCTATAATTCTCCTGATACAGAAAATTTAGCCCGTTCAATTGAATTGGTGAAATCAAAATACCCAGATTTAAAATCAAATCCTCATAGATTAATTCATGTTGGTCGCCTTGTGAAATGGAAAAATGTTGATCTGCTTATTCGCGCTATTTATGTTTTAAAAGATAAATACCCTGATTTGGAATTGGCTATTCTTGGAAATGGGGAAGAGGAAGCTTCTTTAAAGAAATTGAGTGCCGATATGCAATTGGATGATCATGTAAAATTCCTGGGTGCAATCTATGAAGGGGAGGCCCAAAGTGTAGAATTTCTGAAGTCGTCCGTCTACGTCCTTGCCGGAATGGGCGGTTTGTCTATTAACGAAGCCATGGCCCACAGTTTACCTATTATCTGTTCTGTTGCTGATGGCACAGAAAAGCACTTGGTGTTTGAGGGTGAAAATGGCTTTTATTTCAAGGACGCTGATTTAGAATCTCTATGTTTGGCAATAGAAAAAATGTTTAATGCGGATAGAGAAAAATTGGGCCAAAAGTCGCTTTCGATTATTGAAAACTCAATCAATATTGAAAATGTTTCCAAGCGCTTTCTTGACGCTTTTTTAATTCAAAAATAAATTCAAAGTTTCCATAAATGCTTTTGGGTTATCGGCATGTACCCAATGTCCTGCGTTAGGAATGCTGCTGTATTCTGCATTTGGAAAATGTGCTTGAACCTTTACTTTATCATCCTCGTTCAAATATTTAGAATTGGCCCCCAGAATAAAAATACTTGGTCCTGAATATTTTCCTGATATTGGAAAATCGCCTATAATACCTTGATAGGCATTTTTGATCGCATGGATATTGCTTTTAACAGCAAAGCCGCCTTCATCTCTGCGCTCTATATTTTTGGCTAAGAATAAACGAACACCTGCATCGGCTTCATATTCCATTAATGCTTCGTCAATTTCTTTACGGTTTTGTAAAACAGACCAATTGATGTCTTGGAAAGCGTTGAAATAAGCTTCGTGACCAGGTTTATACCCCTTAGGAGCTATGTCTACCACCATTAGTCGTTTGATTCTCTCAGGGTGCATCAATGCGCACAGCATAGCGGTTTTCCCACCCATGCTATGTCCCATTAAATTAAATGTTTCAAATCCTAAGTCATCTGCCAATTCGAAAACGTCCTCAGCCATCAATGTATAATTCATTTCAGGGCTGTGGGGCGACTGTCCGTGGTTGCGGGCGTCGATGGTAAAGACTTGGAATTGCTCGCTTAATTGCCTTGCAATATTGTGCCAATTGTCCAACATGCCGAATATTCCATGGAGAATAAAAATTGGTTCTCCAGTTCCGCCATATTGTTTGTAAAATAATTTCAAACCTTAATTAAGCAAACGCTTCGTTTAAAATGGCTTCTTGTTCTTTGTCGTGGGTCTTTTTAAATCCTGTGGCTGGACTGGCTGAACTTTTTCTTCCAATATATTTTAAGGCTACTGGGAAATCGTAACGGCCTAAGTGCATCCATGTTCCCATGTTTCTTGGCTCTTCTTGTACCCATGCAAATTCAGCGTTTTTGTATTGTTCAAATACAGCTTTCATTTGTGTTTCTGGCAATGGATATAATTGTTCAACCCTTACGATTGCAATATCAGATCTTTTTTCTGCTTCTTGTTTTGCCAACAATTCGTAGTAAATCTTACCTGTGCAGAATAAAACACGTTTTACTTTTTTAGGATCTGCATTTTTATCATTGATTAATTCTTGGAATTGACCATTGGTAAAATCTGCAGCATTGCTTACGCAAAGTGGGTGACGCAATAAACTCTTAGGAGTCATTACCACCAAAGGAACTCTAAAGTCGCGTTTCAATTGTCTGCGGAAAGCGTGGTACAAATTGGCTGGTGTAGAACAATAAACCACTTGCATGTTGTTGTTAGCGCTTAATTGTAAGAAACGCTCTAAACGTGCAGATGAGTGTTCTGGTCCTTGGCCTTCATAACCGTGAGGTAACAATAAAACCAATCCACTGTATTGACCCCATTTGGTGCCTGCACTGGCAATAAATTGGTCAATCATAATTTGAGCACCATTAGCGAAGTCACCAAACTGTGCTTCCCATATGGTTAAATGGTTTGGCGTGGTGGTGCTATAGCCATATTCAAATCCCAGTTCTGCATACTCACTCAATAAAGAGTTGTAAATGTAAAACTGACCTTGTTTGTCGCTTATATGTTGAAGTGGCGTATACTCTGCTTCTGAATCTTCTTTTTTAACCAAGGCGTGACGGTGACTGAAGGTTCCGCGTTCACAATCTTGTCCAGCCAATCTTACCGAATGACCTTCATCCAATAAGGTTGCATAGGCCATTAATTCACCCATAGCCCAATCAAATTTGTCGTCGGCTATCATTTTGATTCTGCCTTCATACAATTGTTGAACCTTTTTAATTGGCAAATTGTCTGCTGGCAATTGGTTGATTTTGTTTGCCAATTCAGCCCAGCGTTTTGCATCAAACACAGTGTTTGCTGTTTTTTCGAAATCTTCTTTTACTGGGAAGTGGTAATCTTTCCAAAGATCATCGATTTTTAATTTTGACTCAGGTGCCTTGTTTTGCTTAACATCGTCAAGGGTTACCTGCAACAATTGTTTGAATTTTTCTTCCATCTCACGCGCAATTTCTGCGTCGATTTCACCTCTAGAAATTAATTTCTCTTTGTAAATTTCTCTAGGGTTAGGGTGAGAAGAAATGATTTTGTATAACAATGGTTGGGTGAAACGAGGCTCATCACCTTCGTTGTGTCCATATTTTCTATAACCTAATAAATCGATAAACACATCGCAATTGAATTCATTGCGGTATGCCATTGCCATTTTGATGGTATGAACCACTGCTTCAACATCGTCGCCGTTTACATGGAATACTGGGCAATTCGTTGTTTTAGCCACATCGGTGCAATAGATACTGGTTCTGCTGTCGGTGTAATTGGTGGTAAACCCAATTTGGTTGTTGGTTACAATGTGCATGGTTCCACCAATTCTATTGGCTTCCAAATTGCTCATTTGTATCACTTCATATACGATACCTTGGCCAGATATAGCCGCATCTCCGTGGATTAGGATTGGGCAAACTTTATTGATGTCGTTGTTGTAAACATGGTCAAGTTTCGCACGCACCATACCTTTAACGACTGGATTAACCGCTTCAAGGTGGGATGGGTTAGGAGATAGTTTTAATTTCACCTCTTTGCCATTTGGCGTATTCACTATGGTTGTATAACCTAAGTGGTATTTTACGTCACCTTCAAATTGATCGTCTTGGAAAACCTTTCCTTCAAATTCACTGAATATATCTGAGTAAGTTTTGTTAAAGATATTTGCCAGAACATTCAAACGTCCTCTGTGAGCCATACCCATTACAAATTCGTTTACACCCAACTCTGCACCATAGTGAATCACACTGTCTAGGGCAGGGATAAGGCATTCCAAACCTTCTAATGAAAAACGTTTTTGACCAATGAATTTGGTGTGTAAAAAGTTTTCAAATGCAGTTGCTTGGTTCAATTTGTTTAAGCATTGTTTTTTCTCGTCTATGCTTAAGTTTGGTTGGTTTTTGGTGGTTTCCATTAACTTTCTCAACCATTCAATTTTAACCGGATCACCAATATGCAAATATTCAGCACCAATGCTTTCGCAATACGTACTTTGTAAATGAGAAACAATGTCTTTTAGTTTTGCAGAACCAATTCCCAATTCATGACCAGCATTAAATGTGGTTTCTAAATCTTTGTCTGACAAACCGAAGTTAGCAAGATCAAGGGTCGGAACATATTTGCGACGCTCTCTAACAGGGTTGGTCTTTGTAAATAAATGACCACGTGTTCTGTAGGCATTGATTAAATTTAATACATTGATTTCCTTAATCGCATCTTCACTGATAGCGGCAGAACCAGGGATGTTTTTCCCTGTACCTAAATCAAATCCTTCAAAGAATTTTTGCCATCCGAAATCAACCGATTGATTATCGCTTTGGTATTGCTTGTATAAATCGTCAATATAGTTGACATCGGCATTGCTAAGATACGAGTTTGAGAGCATACTTCAATTTTTCTGCAAAGTTACTCATTTTTACTTTATTCTAGAATAGGTAAATCAAATTATTTCAAAAAACAAAAATTTGCGTTTTGGCTTGATTGTTAGATAGTTGAATGAAATTTAGTCTGAAAATCTTCAGGCTTTATTTTTTGCGTTCTATGACAAAATCCAATAATTCAAGCAAGCTTTGTCTTGAAGTATTATCAGGCATGGTTAACAAAATCTCAGAAGCTTTTTGTTGGTATTCTTTCATGCATTTTTGTGCATATTCAAATCCACCTTTCGACATCACAAAGTCTATGACTTCTTGAACCGACTTTTTCTTATCGCTTTTGTTTTTGATTAAATTGATAATGTGTTGCTTTTCTTTATTGCTCGAATTGTTCAAAGAATAAATCAAAGGCAAAGTCATTTTCTTTTCTTTTATGTCCAAGCCCGTTGGTTTTCCAACATTGTTATCGCCATAATCGAACAAGTCGTCTTTAATCTGAAAGGCTATTCCGGTGTATTCTCCGAATAAACGCATTTGCTCTATTACTTCTTTGCTGCTGTGCGCTGCGGCGGCGCCAAGTGCGCAACAACTGGCAATTAATGAAGCGGTTTTTTTAGTGATGATGTCGTAGTAAACTTCCTCAGTAATGTCTAAGCGTCGGGCTTTTTCAAGTTGAAGAAGCTCGCCTTCACTCATTTTTTTGACACTTTCGCTAACGATTTTCAACATGTCAAAATCGTCGTTGTCTATAGAAAGCAATAAACCTTTAGCCAATAAAAAATCGCCAACCAATACGGCAATTTTGTTTTTCCATAGTGCATTGATGCTGAAAAACCCTCTGCGCATATCGCTGCCATCAACCACATCATCGTGGACTAGGGTAGCGGTGTGTAGAAGTTCTATTAAACTTGCTCCTCTATAAGTTCTTTCATTTATTTCACCATGCAGTTTTGAGCAAAATAAAACAAACATGGGGCGAATTTGCTTGCCTTTGCGCTTCACGATATAGGTCATAATCGTGTTTAACAAGGGAACATTCGTTTTCATGCTGCTGCTAAAAGTCTTTTCAAAAGCTTCTAGTTCCTTGTTAATCGGTAGTTTTATATGGTCTATGGATGCGCCCAATGAATGGAAATAAATATTTGCAAATTAAAGAATAATATTTTGACTTATTTTTGCAGTCTCAAAATTTAATTTAATAAAATGTTAACTGTAGACAATTTCAATTTTAAAGACGAAAAAGTTCTTATCCGTGTAGACTTCAATGTTCCTTTGGATTCTGATTTTAATATTACCGACGATTCTAGGATTGCTGCAGCCATTCCTACCATCAAAAAAATATTGAATGACGGTGGTTCATGTATTTTAATGAGCCATTTAGGCAGACCAAAAGAAGGACCAACTGAAAAATACTCTTTAAAACACATTGTCTCTAGAATTGAACAATTAAGTGGAGCTAAAGTTTTGTTTGCTGACGATTGTATTGGTGCTTCTGCAACTGAATTGTCATCTAACTTAAAAGCGGGTGAAATTTTATTGCTTGAAAACTTACGTTTCTACAAAAACGAAGAAAAAGGTGATGTTGAATTTGCTGAGAAATTATCAAAATACGGTAGCTTCTATGTGAATGATGCTTTCGGTACCGCTCATAGAGCACATGCTTCAACCGCTGTAATCGCTCAATTCTTTACGGGTAAAAAATGTTTCGGTTATGTAATGGCCAATGAAATTGCCAATGCTGAAAAAGTAGTTAAACATCCTGAAAGACCATTCACCGCAATTGTTGGTGGGGCTAAAGTTTCTGATAAATTGTTAATCATCGAAAACCTAATGGACATTGCTGACAATATTATTATTGGTGGCGGAATGGCTTATACTTTTGCAAAAGCACAAGGTGGAAAAATCGGAAAGTCTTTGTGCGAAGACGACCGCATGCCATTGGCTCTTGAATTAATTGAAAAAGCAAAATCAAAAGGTGTGAATTTATACTTGCCTGTTGACAGTGTAGTGGCTGATAATTTTGCCAACGATGCGAATACCAATGTGTCTGACAACAACAATATTGCAGATGATTACATGGGATTGGATATTGGACCAGTAGCAAGCAAATTGTTTTGTGAAGTCATTTCCAATTCAAAAACAGTATTGTGGAATGGCCCAATGGGTGTGTTTGAAATGAGCAGTTTTGAAGCTGGTACCAAAGCAGTAGCGCTAGCAGTAGCTGAACAAACCAAAAATGGTGGTTTCAGTTTAATTGGTGGTGGCGACAGTGCAGCGGCAATTCACAAATTCCATTTGGCGGATCAAGTGTCTTATGTTTCAACTGGTGGTGGTGCCTTGTTAGAATATTTCGAAGGCAAAGAACTTCCAGGTGTAAAAGCAATTTTGGATTAGTTTATTATTTGAATTTCTTGTAGGTTTGAAACCATATATGAGCCAATCTTCTGACATTATATTAAACCATAAGCAAATCAGTCACAAGTTGACCAGATTGGCTTGGCAGGTATATGAGAACAATATGGATGAAGCCGTTATTTGGATAGCGGGCATCGACCAAAGGGGAATGTATATTGCCAATAGAATTGCCAATGAGTTGGCTAAAATTAGTGAACAAAAAATCCAGATCATGCAAATTGAATTGGACCCAAGTTCTCTTGAACCAAGCTACCATTCTTCAGATTCTATGGATAACCTAAACAACGAAACCATTATTTTGGTTGACGATGTTTTAAATACTGGCAAAACTTTAATGATGGCTATGATGCCTTTGGTTTCGAAAAAGGTGCGTAAAATTCAAGTGGCAGTCTTGGCCTCAAGAAGCCATAGAATGTACCCTATACGTGCCGATTTTGTTGGTATAAGCATGGCAACAACCCTACAAGAACATCTTAATTTCGACAACAGCAATGAAGCTGATTTGAAATTAATATTGAACTAATTTCTTAAAATCTATTTTCTATAATTTGCATCAAGGCTGAGTGAATGCCTGTGTTGTCGGCAACTATTGAACTGCCGAAAAGGAAATCGTCTTTGCCATCAAAGTCGCATAAACTGCCACCTGCTTCTTTCACCAATAAGCAACCAGCTGCAACATCCCAAGCATGTAAACCGTATTCGAAAAACCCTTCAAATCGACCACAAGCTACATAAGCCAAATCGACTGCCGCTGAGCCCATTCTTCTTAAGCCATGTGTGCTTTGCATCAAGTCTTTTAATGTGTGGATGTATGCATCCATTTGTTCAAAGTCATAATATGGGAAGCCAGTTGCCATTAGGCTGTTTTTTAATTCTGTTTCTTTAGATACATGAATGGCTTGCCCATTGCACCAAGCACCTCCGTTTTTCCAGGCACTAAACAATTCTTTACGGCCAATTTCATATACCGCTCCAACCAGTATTTCCTGCCCCTCAGCCAAGGCCACACTTACCGAATACACAGGCAATCCATGTATAAAGTTGGTGGTTCCATCCAAAGGGTCGATAATCCAATTTAAGGTTTTACGTCCTACATCACTGGTGTTTTCTTCAGTTATAAATCCAGCTTCAGGAACCAAACGGCTCAGGGCGTTGACCAATAATTTTTCAGCCTCTACATCAACATAGCTAACCAATTGATTCAAGCCTTTGTCACTCACTGCATCGAGGGTAAAGTTTTTTCTTTGCTCTGCAATGAAATGAGCCGTTTCCGTAACAATTGAATTAAGCGAAGCACTGATATGTTGTAGTTCCATCTTGCAAATATAGATATTCTATCCATTGAACTTTGACTTGAATTTACATGATCCCAAGCATTGCTCAGATTCAAGCATTTTATTTACCTTTGCCGCATGCAAAATCAAAACAAAGTTTTCTTAATGATATTGGATGGTTGGGGAATAGGTAAACACGATTTTACCGATGGTATTTACAATGCAAAAACTCCTTTTGTTGATTCATTGTTTGATACAGTTCCCAATACCACTTTGACTACTTTTGGAAATGCTGTTGGTTTGCCAGAAGGTCAGATGGGTAACAGTGAAGTTGGTCACATGAATATTGGTGCAGGTAGGGTAGTGTGGCAACAATTGGCTTTAATCAATAAGAAATTTGAAGATGGCTCTGCTGCCGATGAAAAGGTAATTGCTGATTTGGCCAACTATTGCATTCAAAACAAGAAACCTTTGCATTTAACTGGATTGGTAAGCGATGGTGGCGTGCACAGCAGCATGGAGCATTTGATTTCACTGTGTAAAATATTCACAGAAAAAGGTGTTCAGCATATTTTTATCCATGCATTTACGGATGGACGTGACACCGATCCAAACAGTGGAAAAGCATTTGTTCAATATTTAGAATCTAAGATCGAAAACACCAATGCAAAAATAGCATCCATAATAGGGCGCTACTATGCTATGGATAGAGATAAGCGTTGGGAAAGAATTCACTTGGCATACGATTTAATGGTTAATGGCAATGGCAAAAGTTTCCATTCAGCTACAGATGCCATTCAAGCGGCGTATGATGGAAATATTACGGATGAGTTTATCCAAGCTTCTGTAATTGTCGATGCTGAAAACAATGCTTTGGCCACTATTAAAGATGATGATGCGGTATTGTGTTTTAATTTCAGAACCGATAGAGGTAGACAAATTACTCAAGCGCTTACACAAACTGATTTTCCTGATTTTGGAATGAAAAAACTAAAGTTGTTTTATGCCACCATGACGGAATATGATGCTACTTACGAAGGCGTTCACGTTGTATTTCATTCTAGCAATGTCAACAACACGCTTGGTGAAGTCATAAGTTCTCAGGGCAAAACCCAATTGAGAAGTGCTGAAACAGAAAAGTATCCCCATGTTACATTCTTCTTCTCAGGTGGAAGAGAAGAGCCTTTTGAAGGAGAATCTAGAATTATGGAACCTTCTCCTAAAGTTGCGACTTACGATTTACAACCGGAAATGAGTGCTTTGCTTTTGACCGATAAAATTGAAGCAGCAGTGGCTTCAGAACAATTTGATTTTATTTGTTTGAACTTCGCAAATACAGATATGGTAGGACATACCGGTGTTTGGGAAGCAATTATAAAGGCTGCAGAAACTGTAGATGGGTGCGTGAAAAGATTGGTTGAGTTGGCTGTGTCGAAGGGATATCAAATGTTTATCATTGCAGACCACGGGAATTCTGATGAAGCCCGCAATCCTGATGGTTCACCAAATACAGCCCATAGCATGAATCCAGTGCCTTGCTTTATTATCAGTGATAAATGCAAAGCCCTAAACCATAAAGGTAAATTGGCCGATGTTGCGCCAAGTATTCTAAAAATGATGGACATTCAAATACCAGCCGAAATGGATGGTATTCCTTTGTTTTAGTTGTTGATTAAGTGCTCGCTTAATTCAGTTTCATATTGGTCTTCATCATTGCTGTAGCGGAAATATAAAGCACTGCTTCCAGTAAAGATAAAGGTACTAACAATTACGCCCATTATTGTTCCAAATATTTGGCTTACCACATAATAGGTCATAGGGTCGCTGTGCTCGCGGTTGACTATTAAATGTACCAGCATGCCGCCTAAACCAGAGGCTATGCCCATAACGACTAAAGTTACTATGCCCATTAATAAAAGCATGGCCGCTCTTTTAAATGTTAAATGGGTAAAGCTAAAGCCGAAAGCTTCACCAATGCTCATTTTTCCGTGTACGATGGCTGCAAATCCAAGTGAAAAACGGAGTAAGAAAAACAATAAGAAGAAGAAGCCTATGAATCCAATGATTATTCCAAGTACTTTGGTTATTTGCATAATCATTACCACAACAGTCATGAATATTATAAATGAAGCTATACTTAATAGATAGTATAAAATCATAAATCCTAGAATAGTAAACAGCTGTGGTGAAAATGAATTCTTAAGCGCTGTTAATATACTTCTGTCGCTGTTCCTGACTTCTGCATCGTTAAGTTGGTAGTATAAATTCATAGACCAAATACCGATAAACATTCCAAAAAGCAATAGCGGTAATATGTAAATATAGTTTGGTGTTCCGAAAATTCCTTCGAATGCAGAAGAGGGGTCGCCGCCATTTTTCATCAATTCGCCCATTTCTTCCATTTTGGTTTGAAATTCTACCAGGTCAGAAAAATTCCAATTGAAAAGTTTTAGTACCAAAGGGGTGTATACCACCAATGAAATAAGTCCAATGACGATATTTAGGATTAAAAACTGAATAAAAACGCGTTTGTAAAGAGACAGAGAGCCATTGAAGACTTGATCTCTGAATTGTGCTAAATAGTATTTCATGCTTCAAGTTTAGCTTATGTTTTGTGTTTAATCAAGTATTTAATATTAATTTAATAAATAATCGATTATTTTTGCGTCCTTTATGATTAAAGGGAAAAAAATTGCAGTTGTATTACCTGCGTATAATGCAGCGGCAACCTTAGAGAAAACATATAACGAAATTCCATTTGAAATCGTTGATGAAGTGGTATTGGTTGACGACAATAGCCGCGACGAGACTATAGCTAAAGCCAAAGAGCTTGGAATTAAACATATCATTAAACATGAAGTAAACAGAGGTTATGGTGGAAATCAAAAATCATGTTACACCAAAGCTTTGAGCATAGGCGCTGACATTATTGTGATGTTGCACCCTGATTACCAATACACACCTAAGTTAATTGAAAGTATGTCCTACATGATTGCAAATGAGGTTTACCCTGTTGCTTTTGGAAGTAGAATACTTGGAAAAGGGGCCTTAAAAGGTGGAATGCCAATGTATAAATACATAGCGAATAGACTATTAACCTTGTTTCAAAATATTATGATGGGTCAAAAATTGTCTGAGTACCACACTGGATACAGGGCTTTTGATAAATCAATTTTTGAGAAAATAAATATTGAAGCCAATTCAGACGATTTCATTTTTGACAATGAAATGATTGCTCAGATTTTTTATGCCGGTTTTGAAATTGGTGAGTTGACTTGCCCAACCAAGTATTTTGATGAAGCGAGCAGCATTAACTTCAAAAGAAGTAGTATTTACGGATTAGGTGTTTTGAAAGTTTCTATGCTATACCGCCTTAATAAATGGGGTATTGCAAAGAGTAAGATATTTAAAGCCTAATTTACTTACAAAAATCGCTGCGGTATTTTTGGGCTTCTTTGTAGCCAAGCTCTACCGCTTTTTGCCAATCTGAACAAGCTTCTGCTTGCAGTTTCAAATTGTTATACGCCACACCTCTAAGCATAAGTAATAGTCCAAGATTGGTGTAATCTGTATCTAAAGCTTTTCCAAAACTTAAAATCGCTTCTTGGTTTTTAGCTTGCTGCAAATAGCAAAATCCTATATTAAAGTAGTATTCTGAATTGTATTTGTCTTTAGAACTTAGGTATTGGTAATCTCTAATAGCCTCATCATAGCGTTTTAAAGACGTATAAGCATCAGCTCGGTTATACAAGGCTGCTTTGTTGTCTGGGTATAAAAGTAAAATCACATTGTAGGCGTCAATGGCTTCTGAAAACCTTTGAGCATCGTAATATATATTGCCTTTACTCATCCAAATTGCAGTGTCGTTGGCATCGGGACGAAGGCAAATATCTAGGTCTGCAATGGCCAATTCAATCGAATTCATTTCCGCATACACCATGGCACGCGATTTTAAGGTTTCGAAATCGTTGGGATGAAATTTCAGGTATTCAGTGTAATACTTAAGAGCCGAAGGATATTCTTGCATGTCTTCCATAAGTAGGGCTAAACTGCTCAAGACCCTATGGTCGCTGGGCACACGGCTTTTGTATAAAAGAAAGTCAGCTTCAGAAAAGGTGTAGTTTTTAATGGCATGTTCAGCCAAGGCGCGGTTGTAGTATGCTTCGTATAAACTAGAGTCGAGTCTCAATGCTTGGTTAAAGTCGACCAAAGCAATATTGTGTTTATTGAGTAATAAGTAGCAAGTTCCCCTTTGGAAATAGGCTTCAGCGTAATTTGATTTTTGTGAAATACAATTGTCAAACTCCAAGATGGCATTTTTATAGTTCTTTTGTTGCGATAATGCAATGCCTTTGGACATACATGAATCAAGTTTGCCTGAGGCAGAAACGGGGCCTAAAATGCAGAAGGATATTACTAAAACAAGGAGTTTGAAGCGCATAATAGACAAAAATAAAGCATAATAATTTGAAATTTAAAAATAGATATCTACTATTGTGGAATGATGAATATAGAAGTGGTGTTAAGTCCAGCGTTGTTGCACTTGTCAGATATTAAAGATAAGAATGTTGTGGTAATTGATATTTTGCGCGCAACTTCTACTATCTGCACTGCAATTCACGAAGGAGCTGAAGCGGTTAAAGCGGTAAAAGACATTGAGCAAGCAAAAGGCTTAGGCTCAAAGGGCTATTTAACAGCTGCCGAGAGAAATGGACAAAAACTAGATGGATTTGATATGGGGAATTCTCCATTTGAGTGCATGAATGGAGCGGTTAAGGGACGTAAAATAGCACTCACAACCACCAATGGAACAAAATGTATTGAAGCCGCAGCAAATGATGGAGCAGCAAATGTGTTAAGTGGAAGTTTCTTAAATTTGGAAGCCACGGCAGAATGGTTGCTTAAGGATGGTCGTGATGTGGTATTGTTTTGCGCAGGTTGGAAAGACAGTTTTAACCTTGAAGATACTTTATATGCTGGGGCTATGGCAAAAACTTTGTCAGACAAAACAAATTGTTTGATAGATTGCGATGCCGCATTAATGTCTATTGATTTATACAATATGGCTAAAGAAAATCTGATGGATTATTTAACTAAATCTTCACATTATAAAAGGTTGTCCCATTTACACCACGATGAAGACATGGTGTATTGCTTGCAAAAATCTATTTTTCAGACAGTTGTAGGAATTGTGGATACTGAGATGAAAAAAATGTAAACTTTTTATTAATTCAATTCCTGATATTCTTTACATTTGACCAATCAAAATAATTATTTTATGAAGAAACTCATACTTACTTTAGTCTCATTTCTTGTTTTAAGTGCTGTGTCAGCGCAGTACTATTATGTGCCTTACACGAAAGCAGGAAAGAACCCAGGCGGTGTAAACACCGATGGCGAAAACCCAGCTTCATTATTGACCGGATGGTCATCTATCTGGACTGGCCCTTCATCTTCTGCTGTAGCATACAGTGCAACCCAAACCATTCCATTTGCATTTAATTTCAATGGCAATGCAGTTACTTCTTTGAAAGCTTGTAATGCTGGTTTTATCACATTTGATGTGGCATCAACTACTTTACCAAGTTCTTTTTCAAACCTAAGTTTGCCAAGTGCTTCAATTCCTGACAATTCAGTTTGCGTATTGGGAATGAAACCAAATACAAACACGACTTACCCTTCAAACATTGTTACCAAAACTTTTGGAACAGCTCCACACAGACAATATTGGATACAATTTAACTTCTTCTCTGAAGCAAATATCCAAAGCGGTTGGACATACTGGTCTATCGTTCTTGAAGAAGGAAGCAACAAAATTCACATTGTAGACATGAAAACTTTATGTGTTACTTCTGCAGGTCAGTTGTGCACTTCTAATGTTAAAATGTCTGCAGGTATCCAAATAGATGCTGCAACTGCTTATACAATTGCTGGTTCACCATCTTTAGGTGCTCAAAGCATCACTGAAAACTTATTCAATTCTACAGACAACTCTTTTTATTCTTTTGCTCAAGGTTCTCAACCAGCATACAATGCAGAAGGTTGGAGTACTTCAGTGCCAGATTTCTTAGCTTTAACCCAAGCACCTTTCGCAATTAAAGGCGTATTTAGAAACATTGGAACTTCTGCAATTACCACTTGTAATTTCAACTACTCAATTAACAACGGTCCTGCAGTTTCAACTCCAGTTACAGTAAACATCGCTCAAAACGCTAATGCAACTGTTGCTACCACCAGCAATTGGACTCCATCTGCTGTGGGTGTTTATAAAGTAACCGCTTGGTTAAGCAATATCAATGGCAATGCAGATGGTGAAGGATTCAACGACAGTGTAACAAAAACAGTAACTGTTTTGGCTGATTTTGTACAAAGAGTCGCTTTACACGAAGTATTCACTTCTTCAACTTGCGGTCCTTGTGTTGCTGGTAACAGAAATACAGACGAAAACATTTTCCCTAAATACGATCCTAGCCAATATGCGGTTATCAAATACCAAATGAGCTGGCCTGGAACTGGTGATCCTTACACCACTGCAGAAGGAAATGTTAGAAGAACTTTATATGCCGTTAATTCAATTCCAAATATGCAAGTAGATGGCGGTTGGAACAGCAACGCATCTTCTTACACAACTGCTTTGTTTGATCAATTCACTAACAAACCTGCTTACATTAAAATTGAAGCTACCCATACCATCAACTTCAAGAAAGTTGTAGTTGACGTTAAAGTAACTCCATTGTCAGATTTTAACAACCCTAACATGAAGGTGTTTGTTGCTATTCTTGAAAAGAAAACAGTTAAAAACGTTAAATCAAACGGTGAAACTGAATTCCACCACGTATTGAAAAAAATGCTTCCAGATGCTAGTGGTACTGCTTTAGGTGCTGTAACAAAAGGAAATGCTAAAGTATTCCCTACAATGACTTGGACTGTTCCAGGTGTTGTAAGATTGCCGCTAGATGGTCAAACTGCCAACATCATTAACCTTGCAACTGAAAATAGCATTGAAGAATTACAAGACTGTGAAGTTGTTGTATTTATCCAAGACTTAAGCACCAAAGAAGTATTCCAAGCTACCAATTCTGTTGGAACTGTTTTGTCAGTTGACGATGTAAACAACGAAACTTCTGGTATCAAAGTATATCCTAACCCAAGTGTTGCTGGTTCTACCAACTTAAGCTTCAACTTAAACAGCACTGAGCAAGTAAAAGTAAATGTTTACAATACTTTAGGTCAAGTGGTATTAAGCATTGATGCTAACGATTTAGTACAAGGTGCTAACAGCATCACTTTAAACACTGAGTCTTTTGCTAAAGGTGTTTACACCGTGAAAATTGAAGGTAATGGTTTCTCTTCAATGGAGAAATTCATCATCCAATAATCCTATTTGATATTCTTAAAAGCCCGAAATTTATTTCGGGCTTTTTTTTTATTTCAATTTTCTTATATTTGCTCAATCTATCAATTAATCATTATGAAAAAAATAACGTATTTATTGTCGGGGTTTTTAGCATTTTCAATGTTATTCACTGCCTGCAAAAAAGAAGAAACAAAAACAGGAGATACTACTGTTGAATTTTTAGCTCCTACAACACCTCAAAACAGAGTTGCAGTTCTTGAAGACTTTACTGGTGTTAGATGTACTTATTGCCCAGATGGTCACGTAAGAGCAAAAGCGGTATTAGATGCAAATCCAGGTAAGTTTATCATCATGGCAGTTCATGCCGGTTCTTATGCTACACCAGCTACAGGTTGGGCTAATTTCACAACAGCTTTTGGAAGTGCTTTGGTAACCCAAGCAAAAGTTGCTGGCTTTCCAGCAGGAACTATGAGCAGAATGTTGTGTTCTGATCTTGCAGTAACACCTCAAATTACTGGCGGCTATGCAATGAGCAGAGGTTCATGGGCAACAGCAGCAAGTAAAGTTATTGCGATGTCAGCTCCAGTTAACTTAGGTGCAAAAGCAACCTTTGATCCAAGTAGTAGAGTTTTAACTGTAAATGTTGATTTATACTACACTTCTGAAGAAACTGCTCAAAATAATTTAAACGTTGTTTTGTTGCAAGACCACCTATTCTCAAAACAAATTGGAGGTACTCCAGATGCTAACAACTACGAACAAAACCACGTTGTAAGAGATTTTATCACTGGACAATGGGGTGAAGTAATTGCAGGATCTAAAGCTGTAGGAACAAAAGTAAGTAAGACATTTAAATATACAGTTCCAGCTGATTACCATGGAACAACTGTTGAAGGTGGTGGAGCTGTTGTTATCGATAATTTAAAAGTTGTGGCATTCGTTGCACAAGGTCAAACCAATGTATTGAATGCAATTGAAGTTGACGTTCAATAACTTATAATTTGAATTGTAAAAATATTGTAAAAGTCCCGAATTTATATTCGGGACTTTTTTGTTTTTAATAATTATTTCATACATTTGCTTCAATTAAGAAATATAAAATGAAAAAATTAGCCATCTTATTTACAGCTTTTGCTTTTGCATCAGTTGTATTTGTGTCTTGCAAAAAGACTACTGACGCGCCTGCAGCTGATCAAGGAATCGTTGTAGAAGAAAAAAACACATCAATTATCAATAAATTCACTGGTACCAACTGTTACTATTGCGGTGACTGGGGTTGGCCAATGTTCACAGGCTTAATTGATGCCCACCACGGTGTTGATGCAGTTTGTATCGGTTCATACAGCCAAAACTCATTCGCTCAATTGTTGATTAACTCTACTGCAACTGCAATGGACAAACGTTTACCAGTTAAAGCTGGTTACCCAACTTTCTCAGCTAATTTCTTCGATGCTTGGACCAACGCAACCACATTGCAAGCGATGACCAACAATATCGAAACAAAAATCAATGAGCACAAAGCTGCTGCGGTTGTTGCTAACAGTGGTTTGACATACACAGTTGAAGGAAACAACATCGTTTTCAAAACTAGAACTAAATTCTTCCAAGCTGCTTCAGGTGAATACAATATCTCTGTAATCGTATTAGAAGATAAAGTTATCGCTAACCAATCAGGTCCTAACGGTGGAGCTAACGCTTCTCACCATAAAGTATTGCGTTCAGCTAACGGTGACTGGGGTACTCTAGTTACAAACGGTTCTATTTCTGCTGGTACTCAATTTGACCAAACCATCACCATCACTAAAGATGCTGCTTGGAACATGGCTAACGTTGAATTCGCTACTTTACTTTGGAAAAAGAACGGTACACAATGGGATTTCGTAAATGCTCACTTACATAAAAACTAATTAAAAGTTTAAGAACTTTAAAAAGTCCTGAATTTATTCAGGACTTTTTTTTTTGCTATTTTATTGTTATTATTGTTTTCAAATGAGGAATTTAAGTTTAAACTTTCTTGCATTGATATGTGCTGTTACGGGCTATGGACAGTCTTATTTCGCTATAAGAAACGATGGGGCAATTCCTCAAGGCTATTACTTAGATAAAGTGTATGATTTCGATAAAACCATTTTGCTTAACCAGCCTTCAAACCAAGTGCTTTCGGTCGAAGATCAAATTCCTTTTAACTTTTACTTTTATAACACACCATACACCAAATATTTAGCTTCTGATAACGGTTATATTACGTTTAATACCAATGCCACTACTTCTGAAATACCTGATACCAGTTTGCCGGAAAACAGCATAGTGGCTTTCGGTAAAGATTTGAAATTGCAAAAATTGCCTGCACCTAATGAGGGCGTTGGAACCCAAGTGTATTCTTATACTGTTGGTAAAGCACCTAACAGAAGCCATATTATTCAATTCTATGGAGCAAGTTTGGCCAACGATCCCCTTATTCCACCAATAAATAATTCTTCAATCTTTGCCTTTGCCATCATTTTGCATGAAGGCCCTGAAGGTCGCTTCGATGTGGTATATTCTCCTTATGGAAACAAACTGTCTAAAGGTAGTATTGGTTGTGCATCTGCGGGAAATACCTCTAAGACTTTATTCAAAGATTCTTTGGTTTTTTTGCCTTACCAATTCTCGTTTAATATAAATGATTTTATTGTTTACCAATTTCATTATGGTACACAATCGAAATACGACCTAGCCTTTAAAGACATTAAAGTAGAAAAAGTATATCCTTTTAATTCTGTTGTGAACTTTAAAGGTAAAATGGCCAACTGGGGGAAAAACACTGTGCGTTCTTATACTGTCAACTATTCTATTAATGCAGGCGATACCGTTTCATATTTAATTGACCAGCAAAATCTTTTGCCCAATGGTGAAGGTGGTATGGCCTTCAACCATCCAATTTCTTGGTTGAGTGGGGCAGTGGGGAGTTTAAACGATGTCAATATTTGGTTGTCAAATCCTGACAACGATACCGATGGTGTGGCCGCTAATAGCCATTACACCAAAACAGTTTTAAGAAACTTTAACACCAATCTTGCAGACAGAAATATTCTTCTTGAAGAAGGCACTGGAGCTTGGTGTGGCTATTGCCCAGATGCAAACTTGATCATAAACTCAGCTTACAAACAATATGGAAGAAGGGTGATTCCAATTTCTTACCATTTTGATGACAGCATGAGTAACGATGACGGCAATTTATTCCTTAGTCAATATATAAACAGTTATCCTGATGCTATAATTGACCGTAAAGTATTGTTGGGCAGCAACAGCACTTGGAAGGATGAAATAATGTCAAGAATGAATGTGAAAGCGCCGGTTGAAGTTTATGTTCAAAACAAAGTCTATAATCCCCAAACCAGAGTAATCTCTTACCGTGTGCGCGTTAAGTTTGTTGATTATTGGTATGGCGTTATGCGCATAGGCAGTGCTGTAACTGAAGATAAAGTTCGTGGAATGGCCAATCCTTTTATTTGGAGTCAAAACAATTACTACAGCAAAGACAATCCAGGCGGTGCTGCTGGTGGTACTTCTCACCCAATGTATAATGAAAGCGTTGTAATTGATGGGTATTGGCACGAACATGTTCAAAAAGCAAATCCTTCAGGTCTTTGGGGTGTTCCAAATTTGATCCCTCAACTTGTATCGCCCAATTCAGAATATTTTGCCGACTTCACTTATACCTTGCCACCTGCTTCTTTTGTGTCTTATAACAGCGATTATAACTCAGAATTCTGCAGTACAATTGACGCCATAGGACAAAATGAAGGCATACATATTCCTGCAAACATCAATCTAATTGGGTTTGTAGAAGAGTATGACGACAACGATGTTTTTAATCGACCAATTGTCAATGCAGCCAGTGTGCCTTTATGGGATTTGGTATCCGTTAAGCAAGTAAATGCTCTTGGTGATGCTTTGTCACTTTACCCAAATCCAGCCAAGGATCAATGCACGGTTCAAGTGAATTTAAAATCAGCAACGGCTGTAAAAATAGAACTGTATTCTGTTAATGGTCAGTTGATGCAAACCTTGACCCAAGATTGTTCTGCTGGTCAAAATAATATTATACTAAACACCCACGCTTATGCAACGGGTTTGTATACGGTTAAACTGGTTTTAAATGACAAAGTCATAGTAAAATCGCTTGTCTTGCAATAGGATTTAATTTATTGTCTATTTGTGTAAAATTGGTAGACAATAAAAGAGGATAAAAATCGTACCTTTGCGGCGCAATGCAAAGCCAATCAAAAACAATCAAATCTGCTTTAATTTCTGTCTACCATAAAGACAATTTAGAACCAATTGTAAGACAATTATGCCAATTGGGCGTTCATATTTATTCAACAGGAGGTACCTTAAGTTTTATCCAAGATTTAGGTTTGCCCGTTAATGCAGTTGAAGCATACACCGGTTTCCCAGAAATTTTAGATGGCCGTGTGAAAACACTTCACCCAAGTATTTTTGGTGGTATTTTAGCCCGCAGAGACAACTCAAAGGACATGCAGGAACTAAGCCAACATGGCATTAGTTTAATCGATTTAGTCATAGTTGATTTGTATCCATTTGAAGATACGGTTAAAAACAGCAACGATGAAGCTGAAATTATAGAGAAGATAGACATTGGCGGTATTTCATTGATACGCGCTGCGGCAAAAAATTTCAATGATACCTTAATCGTTTCTAATAGAAATCAATACCAAGATTTGTTAAATCTTTTAGTAGAAAAAAGTGGTTCAACAGAACTTAGCGACCGTAAACTTTTTGCAGCTAAAGCATTTATGAATTCTTCTCATTACGATACTGCTATATTTAATTACTTCAACCAAGACTTAGCATTGCCTGCATTTAAACACAGTGTAATGGATTCTAAAGCCTTGCGTTATGGTGAAAACCCTCACCAATCTGGTACTTTTCATGGCGATTTAAACGAAGTTTTTGAAATTCTTAATGGAAGAGAATTGTCTTACAACAATCTAGTGGATGTTGAGGCTTCATTAAATTTAATCGCTGAATTTTCAGAACCTAGTTTTGCAATTATAAAGCACACCAATTCTTGCGGTTTAGCAAGTAGAGCCACTCTTTTAGAAGCGTACAAAGCAGCTTATGCTTGTGATACAACATCTGCATTTGGTGGTGTTTTGGCTTGTAACCGTGAAGTAGATTTAGAAACAGCAAATGAAATCAACAATTTGTTTTTCGAAGTCCTAAGTGCGCCTTCATACACTGAAGAAGCTTTGGCTGTGCTTAAACAAAAGAAAAATAGAATTATTATCCGTCTTAAAAAGGCAGTGAACAATAAAACCATGTTTAAGAGTTTGTTGAATGGTGTACTTGAACAACAAGTTGATTGGAGTTCAGAATCAGCCAATGATTTCAAAGTGGTTACTGAAAAGCAAATGACTGCAGAGCAGTTAAGCGATTTGGAATTTGCTATTAAAGCAGTAAAACACCTTAAATCGAATGGTATTGCCTTGGTAAAAAACAAGCAGTTAATCGGTATGGGTTGTGGTCAAACTTCTAGAATTGATGCATTAGAATCGGCGGTGAAAAAATCAATTGCTTTTGGTTTTGATACCAAAGGTGCTGTGATGGCTTCAGAAGCATTTTTCCCTTTCCCTGATTGCGTAGATATTTCTCATCAAGCTGGTGTTATTGCAATCGCTCAACCAGGCGGTAGCATTAAAGACCAAGAGAGTATTGATGCAGCCAATAAAAATGGCCAAGCCATGGTATTGACTGGCATTCGCCATTTTAAACACTAATCTTTAATAGTTTCATGTTTTAGTTTTCTAGATTGCGTGTCGATCTAGCTTTACGGAACTCCGCCCTTGATTGCAGCGGCAGCGCACTGTATTTGTGGGCTAAGATTTTGCAGGTGTATAGGGGCGACCGGTAGCAAGCCAATATACGCCTAGCGAAATAAGGCCACAAAGACAGGGCCTATAGCGGAAAGCAAGTTAAGGCGGCCAAAAAACACCACCTCAAGGTAATATTGAGATGAATCATGTTTATTTCGTAAACTTATAGGATTGAATTTCAATAATAAGCACTAAATTCGCCTGTAATGGCAAATCTATCAGTAAAAGCTTTTTTGATAGAAGCTGGCGAAATCGTCCGTTTTGCTTCACGCTTTTTTAGTGCTTTGTTTAAGCCTAAACAAGAATGGAAGGAATTGTTGCGACAATCCTATTTTATTGGTTACAAATCATTAGGTCTTGTCGGTCTAACCGCTTTTATTATGGGACTTGTACTCACCATACAATCGCGTCCAACCTTGGTCGAATTTGGTGCAGAAGCATGGTTGCCAAAAATGGTTTCCGTGTCCTTGATTCGCGAAATTGTTCCAGTAATTACAGCCCTTATTTGTGCTGGAAAAATTGGCTCAAGTATAGGGGCAGAACTTGGATCAATGAAGGTAACTGAGCAGATTGATGCCATGGAAGTATCAGGAACCAATCCTTTCAAATATTTAGTGGTTACCCGCGTTCTGGCTACTAGTTTAATGATACCGGTGTTGGCCGTTATTGCGGCAGCGATTTCTTTGTATGGCGCTTATTTGGGTACCAACATTAAAGGCGTTGTTAGTTGGCAATTGTATTGGACCCAAGTGTTCGATGCTTTAACCTATAGTGATGCTATGCCTGCTTTTGTAAAGACGTACTTCTTTGGTTTTGCCATTGGAATTATTGGGTGTTACAAAGGATTTAATTCTAGCAAGGGAACGGAAGGTGTTGGACAATCGGCAAACTCAGCGGTTGTGCTCTCTTCTTTAATGGTTTTTGTAATTGATTTAATTGCGGTTCAATTGGCCGATTTAATGGGATTAACCTAATGGAGATTAATCAAAAACTAAATATTGAAAATGTTATTGAAGTCAATGATTTGTGCAAATCGTTTGGGACGAATACGGTTTTAAATCATTTTAATTTCAAGCTAAAGCGTGGCGAGAACGCAGTAGTCCTGGGTAAGTCAGGTTCAGGGAAGTCAGTGTTTATAAAATGTATCATCGGGCTTCTAGCAGCCGATTCAGGAAAGATTAATGTATTAGATTATAATATCTCCGATTTGAATTCAGATGCCCTAGATGCCTTGCGTATGCGCATGGGATTTCTGTTTCAAAGCAATGCCTTATACGATTCAATGACCGTGCGTGAAAATTTAGAATTTCCGCTTAGGAGGCATGGGAAAGATATGAGCAACAAAGAAGTTGATGCTGCAGTTAAAGAGGCTTTAGAAAGTGTTGGTCTGCCTCATACTGAGAAAATGATGCCTTCTGAATTGTCTGGTGGGATGAAGAAGAGAATAGCCATTGCGCGTACTTTGATTCTGAAACCTGAAATTATTTTGTACGACGAGCCTACTACTGGTTTGGACCCAATTACTGGACGGGAAATAGACGATTTGATTGTCAAAATCCAAAGGGATTATAAAACATCGTCTATTATAATTTCTCACGACATGCATTGTGTAAAAGCTGTAGCCAATAGAATCGTGATGTTGATAGATGGCAGGGCTTATATGGAAGGCGATTACAGCAGTTTGTCCACTTGTGGCGACCAAAAGGTTCTTGATTTTTTTGAATAATTATGGGAAACGATAACAGTAAAAATATTAGACTCGGCATTTTTGTATTGGTTGGCACCATTTTTTTAATCGTGGCCATGTATTTCATAGGCGCCAAGCAAAGTCTTTTTTCTTCAACCATTAAGGTTAACGCCGTTTTTCATACGGTAGACGGCCTTATGCCAGGCAACAATGTGCGTTTTGCGGGCATTGATGTTGGTACCGTTGAGAAGGTTGAGATACAATCAGATTCTTCAGTTTTGGTAACCATGTTGATTGAAGAAGGTTCTGTTAATTACATTTACAAAAATGCCATTGCTAGCATAGGTTCTGATGGCTTAATGGGAAATAAATTGGTCAATATCAATTCGGCCCACTTGAAGTCAGCATGTATTGAAGATGGAGACGTTTTGGTGTCCATACAGCCAATTGAAACCGAAGGAATGATGAGGACGCTTGGGCAAACCAATGACGATGTGTCTACCATTGCTAGGAATTTGAGGATTATTACTGAAAGAATTAATAATTCTAATACACTATGGACCTTGTTAATGGATCCGAGCATCAGTGATAATTTAAAATCGGCTATTGTGAGCATTCGCAAGACTGGCGAAAAATCAGCCATTATAACAGGCGACTTGAGTGAAATTATAGCTTCGATTAAAAATGGTAAAGGCACTTTAGGCGCTCTAATTACAGATACGGTGATGTCCAATCAACTAAAACAGACTATTGTGAAAATTCATTACATCTCCGATACTATGGCGCAGATTTCGGGTGACTTAAAATTCATTACAAGCCATGTTCGAAAAGGGGAAGGGTCAATCGGAGCATTGTTTATGGATACTTTGTTTGCCGCAGATTTAAAACAATCAATGATTAATGTAAGGCATAGCAGCAAAGGTTTGAACGAAAATTTGGATGCCTTAAAGTCTAGTTTCTTGCTTAAAAAGTATTTCAAAAAACAAGAGAAGAAAAAGGCAGTGAATCCTTAAGATTCTGAATTTCCTTTTCATTTCTTATCTATATCTTTGAGCCTTCAATGGGCGATCAAATTAACATCAAGCAAATTATTTCAAACCTGCCTGAACAACCGGGGGTTTATAAGTATTTTGATGAAAAAGAGGAGATCATTTATGTTGGAAAAGCTAAAAACCTAAAGAAGCGTGTTAATTCTTACTTTGTAAAAAAGCACGACAACAACAAAACCAATGTTCTGGTTTCTAAAATCCGCAACATTCAGTACACCATTGTTGACACGGAATTTGATGCTTTGTTGCTTGAGAATACTTTAATCAAAGAGCTTCAACCAAGGTATAACATCAATTTAAAAGATGATAAGTCTTACCCATTAATTAAAATTACCAAAGAAGCCTTTCCCAAAGTATATCCTGTTAGAAATCCTGTAAAAGATGGTAGTGAATATTTCGGTCCCTATGCCAGCGGAAAGATGATGCATACCATACTTGAGTTAACGCAAAAGCTTTATCCAACAAGGAATTGCAACTTGAATTTGAATGCTAAGAATATTGCAAATGGGAATTTTAAAGTTTGTCTTGAATACCAAATTGGAAATTGCAAAGGCCCTTGTCAAGGCTTCCAAACAGAAGAGTCTTACAAGCAAACCATTTCAAATATCAAGCATATTTTACGTGGAAATTTGGCCGAAGTTAAGCGACACATAAAAACACAAATTGAAGATGCTGTTTCCCGTTTGGCCTTCGAAGAGGCGCAAGAGTATAAAGAAAAACTTCTGTCACTTGAATCGTATCAATCCAAATCGACCGTCGTTAACAACAGCATAAACAATGTCGATGTATTTGGTATAGTGAGTTCAAGTAGCTCTGCTTTTATCAATTATTTAAGGGTCGTTGATGGTATGATTATACAATCTCAAAACCTTGAAATCAAAAAGAAAATTGATGAAAGCGATGAGGAGATTTTATTGAATGCCATTGCACAATTTAAAAACTCCAACCAATGGGAAAGCAAAGAGTTTATTGTTCCAATACAATTGGAAATTGATTCCAAAATACCAATGACGGTGCCAAGTTCAGGCGATAAGAAAAAGTTGCTCGACCTGAGTATGAAGAACGCGTTTTATTTGAAACAAGAACGTCAGTTGGCCGCCGATAAATTAGATCCAACCCTTAAAGTTGACCGTTTGCTAACCCAAATGCAAAAAGATTTAAGGCTTACTACTTTACCACGCCATATCGAATGTTTTGATAACTCAAATATTCAAGGAACCAATCCGGTGTCTGCTTGTGTGGTCTTTAAAAACGGAAGACCGAGTAAAAGCGACTACAGACATTTTAACATTAAAACAGTTGAGGGGCCTAATGACTTTGCGAGCATGATTGAGGTGCTTACCCGCCGTTATACCCGTTTGCTTCAAGAAAATTCACCCTTGCCTGATTTGGTGGTTGTCGATGGCGGTAAAGGTCAATTAAGTTCAGCCGTCGAAGCCTTTAGGGCTATGGGTATATATGGGAAAGTTCCTGTAATAGGCATCGCTAAAAGATTGGAGGAACTGTATTATCCCAACGATTCTTTGCCTTTGTATTTGGATAAAAAATCGGAGACACTTAAAGTCATTCAACAAATGCGTGATGAAGCCCACCGTTTTGGTATCACCCACCATAGAAATAGAAGAAGCAAAGGTTTTACCATTACCAGTCTGACCGAAATAGATGGCGTAGGGGAGAAAACCAGCCAATTGCTTTTGTCTGCTTTTAAATCGGTGAAAAAAATTAAAGAGGCTACAGAAGAGGACTTGACTAAAATTATAGGCGCTAAATTGGCAAAATCTGTTTACCTGCATTTCAATGAAGACAATTGATTTTAATTTAGAAGAATTAGAAGCACTAAAAACAAGGCTTTACCACTTTGCAAATCAATTCGAGGTTTGCCATATCTATGACAGCAATCAAAATGAATCTGCATGTGCCGATGATGTCTATGAATTTTTAATTGGCCTTGGTTCAAAAAGAAAATACAATGGAAGTTTAAGCCAACAATTAATAGAGGCTGAACAATCAAGTTTCTGGAAATTTTTAGCCATTCCTTACGCCCAAGTTGAAGACATTGACAATGCTCTGGTGTTTGAACCCTTGATGGTGTTTTCAATTTTGAAAAACAGCAAAACATTAAGTATAATAAACAATGGTGTTAATGAACAAGACTTTAATAATTGGGTAAGTGGTTTCGAAACGTATTCGTATGAACAGATTGTACTTAATTTGACTGCCGAGTTCCAAACCAAAACCTCAAAAGACCAATACGTCAAGCAGATTGAGCAAATAAGAACTGATATATACAATGGGGTATTTTATGAAATGAATTATTGCATAGAATTCAAAGCAGAGCTAAAAGCGGATAATTTATTGCCTTGCTTTATGGAACTGAACCATTTGACCCAAGCGCCTTTTGCGGCTTATGTAAAACATCCTAAGATGACCATGCTATGCAGTTCACCTGAGCGTTTTATCAAAAGGGAAGGGCAGCATTTATTGTCGCAGCCAATTAAGGGAACAAACAAGCGACTAATTGGCGATGAAAATACGCAACAATTAAATGCATTGAGTAGCTCTGTAAAAGAGAGAGCCGAGAATGTCATGATCGTAGATTTGGTGAGAAACGACATGGCTAAGATATCAAAACCGGGCACGGTAAAGGTTAAAGAGCTTTGCGGGGCATATGCTTACAAATCGGTTAACCATTTGGTGTCTACCATAGAATCTGAATTAAACGAAAGCATTTCATCTTTAAATGCTTTTGAAGCCTTGTTTCCCATGGGCAGCATGACTGGTGCACCTAAGTTGGAAGTAATGAAACATATTTTAGAATATGAAAGTCAGGCACGTGGGTTTTACAGTGGTTGTATTGGATATCTTGAACCCAATGGCAATTTCGATTTCAATGTCTGCATTAGGACCTTAATCCACACGTCTGAAAGCAACGAAATTTCGTATAAAGTAGGAAGCGCAATAACCTACGATTCTTGTCCTGAACAAGAATATGAAGAATGCATGATTAAAGGCAGCAGAATGTTAAGCGTCTTCAACAAAGACTAGCTATTTCTTGTTTTTTTTCTTAGGTCTGCCTTTTACTGGCGCAACATAAGTCTTTTTAGAATTTTCTTCGTCCTCTTTTAACAGTGAACGCCAATCGTTTTGGGTTTCGTCGTTGGTAAAACTGATGGTTTCCTCATACAAGCCTTTGTCGATTTTCATCACTTCAACGGGACTGCCTATGTATTCTTCAATGTCATTCAACAAAGTCTTTTCTTCCTTGCTGCAAAATGAAACGGCTTGACCTTTTTGTACACCTCTACCGGTACGGCCAACTCTGTGTACATAGTTTTCAGGGACTTCGGGTAAATCGTAGTTGACCACATAATCTACATTGGGAATATCGATACCACGAGAACTCACATCGGTTGCGATAAGAATATTGTTTTTGCCCAATTTAAAGTCGTTTAACACCGACATACGGTCAGATTGCTCCTTGTCGCCGTGAATGGTCTCAGAATGTATGCCAGCGCGTTCTAGGGCCTTGCAAACCCTTTCTGCTCTTACTTTGGTTCTAACAAATATTATAATCTTGCTTTCCGGGAATTCATTGACCAAGCGTTCCATGAAAAAACGTTTGTCGTCCATTTCAATGAAAGCCACGGCGTGTTCAATGTTTTTGTTAACCGGATTGTCTGGTGAAATTTGGATACGTATAGCATTTCTAACAATGCTATAGGCCAATTTTTTAATACGCTCATTTATAGTCGCCGAAAAGAACAAGGTTTGTCTTTCCCTTGGGATATGGCGCATAATGTCTGTAATGTCTTTTAAGAAGCCCAAATCGAGCATATGGTCGGCTTCATCAACCACCAAAGTTTCTAAATTTTTCAAATCCACAAAACCTTGGTTAATCAAATCAAACATTCTGCCTGGTGTGCTAATTAAGATATCGACACCATGTTTGAGTTTAAAGATTTGATTGTCTTGGTCAACGCCTCCATACAAACTTAATACATGAACGCCGGTGCCTTTTCCAATTGCATCGAATGCTTCAGCAATTTGTATGGCCAATTCGCGGGTAGGCACCATAACCAAACATTTAATGCCATTGTATTTAACAACCTTTTTTTGTTTGGCAATAAAGTCTAATAAAGGGATAGCAAATGCGGCTGTTTTACCTGTACCTGTTTGAGCAATGGCAAGTACATCTTCTCCTTTCATTATGGGACTAATGGCTTTGTATTGGATATCTGTTGGTTTTTTAAAACCAAGGGTGGCCAAATTTTCTTTAATTAAGGGAAGGAAATCGTATTGTTCAAATCTCATGCTTGCTGCTGCTTATCGCTTTGCAAAAGTACTCAATAGATTCTAAAGTTTTAGTTTTCCTTTTAAGAGAGGGTAGGAAAGTATAAAGCAAAAAAAATCCCGAATTGCTTCGGGATTTTTAAATATTGTTTTGAGATTATCTCATTTTTTTGTTTTTCTTACCGATACCACTAGAAGGTAGTACTTTGTTGCGTTTGCTGCTGTTACCAATTGGAGAACCAATTCTGATCATAGCGCAACGGAAACCGATAGTAGAGGTAGATAAGTTTTCATCTAACCATCTGCGTGTACCTGGACTCATCCAGTATGCTCTATCGTTCCATGAACCACCTTTGTAAACGCGGGCTTTATCATTGATTAAGGTAGTTACACCATATTCATATTGTTGCTCTTCGTTGTTATAAGTAGAAGCATCTTTGTAACCGATGTTATCAGACACTTTGTAGTTTCTTCTGTTGATGTTTTGAGACTCTTTAACTGGTTCGAAAACTAAACGACCTAATGAATCTTTCTCAGAAATTTCACCATACTCATCTAATTGAACTTGAGTGAACACGTTACCACGGAAGGTATTGAAGTCATCCATATCTTCTAAAGATAGAGGACGGTATACGTCTTTTACCCATTCGCTAACGTTGCCAGCCATGTTGTATAAACCGTAGTCGTTAGGCCAGTATGAGAAAACAGGAGTGGTAATGAAACCAGCATCGTTTAACTGAGAAGCGATACCACCTTGGTCCCCTTTGTCTCTTTTAAAGTTAGCCATAATTTTACCTCTATCTTTTTCTTTACCATGCGTCATTCTAACGGTTAGGTCATTCCAAGCGTAGATTCTTTTTTCGTCGGTGTTCTCAAATTGAGAGTTACCGATAGCACCTTGAGCTGCATATTCCCATTCAGCTTCAGTTGGTAGTCTGTATTCTGGTAATAAGATACCGTCTTTAACAGCTACGTCTCTTTTGCCTTTTTTGGTTCTGTAATCTCTCATCATGCCTTTACCTTTTTTACGGGTAGCAGGATCGTATTGGTTAGCCAAATATGATTTGGTGTTGAAGTTGTCTTGGTCAACAACACGTTTGTCTACGTAAGGGTGGATTTTTTCTCTGTCAAGAATCATCTCGTTTACACGGTCAGTTCTCCAATCTGCGAAAGCAGTTGCTTGTAACCAGCTAACACCAACTACAGGATAGTCTTTGTAAGCAGGGTGACGGAAATAATATTCTACATATGGCTCGTTAAATGCCAATCTGTTTCTCCAGCATAAAGTATCTGGAAGCGCTTGTTTGTATACTTCTGGGTAAGTAATGAAAACTTTTTGTAACCAGTATACATACTCACCATATTGTAAGTTGCTGATTTCAGCTTCATCCATATAGAATGAGTTAACGGTTACTTTTCTTTCTACACTGTTGTATTCATATAATACATCTTGTTCTGAAGAACCCATAACAAATGCACCAGAAGGTACAAGGACTAATCCAGGACCAGTTTCTTGGCCTTTGTATTTGTGGTTCTCAAATCCGCCCCATTTTTTGCTGTTGTAGCCAAACCCTGTGGTTTGTGAACCGTTATTCTTCTTTCCACATGATGGAGCAAGAATCAAAGTTGCTGCTAGAACAGTTGATAAGGCAAATAAATTCTTTCTTATTTTCATTTGATCTATTGTGTGTTGGATACTATATTAACTGCAAATATGTTATTTTATTGTTTGATTACCAAATTTTATCAAAAGTCAGGACATCTTAAAGGTTTAAATCTTAAAGGTCTGTCTCTTAAACACCAGTCAACAGTAGCACTGATTTCGTGACTACCTGGAGCTGCTGAACGCGCTGATGATACTGTGATATCATAGCTGTAACCAAATTTGAATCTGTCTTTTCTAAATCCAAGCAAAACCATTAACGCATCAGAGTTGCCATAGGTTCCTAAGGTTTGTCTGTACCATAAACCAGTTACGATTGGTCCTTTATTTACATAAAAACCAAAGTTGATTTGGGTAAAGTTTTGTTGCATCATGAACAATGCATTTGGAGAGAACGTTGCTTGTGAGAATTTTTTTCTATCCAATGGAATTACAACACCAGCGTGAACAGTATATCTTCTTGGAACGATACCGTCGTTGTTGCTATAAAACGATTGAACTGGTTGGGTGATGTTGTGCATCGCAAAACCAGCATAAAATCTTTCTGAGTATGCCAATAAACCAGCAGCGAAGTTTGGATAAACTACTGATGCGTCAGCAGTAGGCTCTTGAGTAGGCAATACGAATCCTTGTGTTGGATGGATTTGGTCACCGAATCTCAATTTGCTGTGGTCAATTGATTTGTTTACAAATGAAGCTTGTAAACCACCTCTTAAGAAGAAGTATTTGTTAATTGGCAATACATATGAGTAAACACCACTTAAAGATGTTGTGGTTAATAAACCAGCACCTGCTCTGTCATAAGTTGCCATTAAGCCAATACCACCACCAATTTTGTCATAGTGTTGGTCATAACTTGCGTTGAATGAACGGAAAGTTCCTGGCAAACTAGGCCATTGGTTTCTGTAATTGATGGACATTCTTCCCGCAGATTGTCTGCCACAAAAGGCTGTACCTGCCATTGCTGGGTTGGTATAGACTGGGGCAGCATAGAACTGCGTGAATTCCGGGTCTTGTGCGTATGCTTGTGATGCGCAAGCAAGACCTATGATTAAACCGTAGATTTTTTTCATATGCATTTTGTCGTAAAACGGATTTGAAGCAAAGATATTGTCATTTTTTGGTAATTTCATATTTTTTCTGCAATTTTTTTTAAAGGGCTTCGTTCAAGTGCTAATTAAATCTTAATTTTGTTTCGTAAAATGTTAAAATTATCGAATATATTCTTGTTGTTAAGCTTGTTGTTACTAAACAATGTTTTTTCTCAAAACGTTGCCTCAGAATCTGTAATTCATATAGATTGGGTAAAATCAACAGCCAATTCACGTCCCTTATCCTATAATTTTTCACTTTCTTCCCACCAATTCAATGGGGTTAAATTGCCAGCCATTGCACAAAATTTCAAATCTAACTCGCGTGCAACGTTTGTTTTTACCGATCTTAAATATGAATTATTGGACGGTTTTGAAGATTTTAAAACCAACTTCCTTAAAAATTTAAAAGGAAGTCCTGAACCTGTAATTTGGTACTCATACGAAGGCAGTCAATTGTACTCTGGTTTTTATATCTGTCCTTTCAAAGAAGAAGCTGGACGTTACTATAAACTAGTAGATTTTAAATATTCAATGCAAGCAGGACCAGTTGTTCCTTTGTCAAACATAAATTCTAAAAAAAGAGCAGTAAGCAATTCTGCTTTAGCTTCTGGTAAATGGTTTAAATTTAGCGTAACAAAAGATGGTTTTTATAAAATAGATGGTGCCACTCTCCAAAATGCTGGATTAGACCTCAACACTGTCAATCCTAAAAACCTTAAAGTATACAGCCACCAAGGTGGTATGTTGCCTGAAGATAATAGTGCTTTTCGCCACGACGATTTGCCTGAAAATTCTATCATAGTGGTAGGGGAGAATGATGGTATTTTTAATGCAAGCGATTATATTCTTTTTTATGCCCAAGCACCCCATAAATGGAAGTATAATTCTGCCAATTCTACATACGCACACCAAACCAATATTTATTCTGATAAAACCTTTTTCTTTATCACCGCCAATGGCGCGCCAGGTAAAAGAATTTCAAATAAAGCAGATGGTAATAATTTAGTTGCCGATTCTAGTTTTAATTGGTTCAACTATTTCGAATTTCATGAGGATGAAAAAGAAAATATTTGCCACCAAGGCCGCACTTTATTGGGTGAAAAATTTGACCAAACTTTAAGCTATTCTTTTAACCATAACTTACCGAATATCTCTGGCAATTTACCCTTACTTGTTAAATATCAAGTTGGGGCTGTTTCTGCTGTTTCTAGTAACGTTATATTAAAAGCAAACACAAATACCACCGACGTTACAAGTTTGTCCGCTCTTTTTAATCCTGATGCCTGCTTTGTCGAATCGGGAATTAAGACTTTGCAAGTGCCTGCTTCTTCAAACTTGCAGTTGCAGTTTTCATACAATAAACCCATTTCAAGTTCTAAAGCTTGGCTTGACTATTATGAAATACATTGCTCTAGAAATCTGAGCTACAGCGAATCGTTTATGGGTTTTAGAAATATAAATTCTAGAACAAGTACCGTTTCTGAATACCGTTTAAATAATTTACCCAATTCAGCTCAAATATTTGATGTGTCTGATCCTTTAAATCCTCAGTTGCAAAATGTTTTTTCTTTAAATAGTGAAATGGTTTTCCGCGATCAGCCTCAAGGAAAAATAAAAGAATTTGCCCTTACCGATGGCAATTATTTAAGTCCTGTTTTTGAAGAGCAGGTGGGCAACCAAGATTTGCATGGCCTAGGTAATTTTCAGTTTATCATCGTTTCCGCACCTGAATTTATAGATGCAGCCAACGATTTAGCTGCATGGCATAGAACCCGCGATAATCTTGAAGTTTTGGTGGTTACTCCTCAACAAATTTACAACGAGTTCTCAAGTGGCTCACAAGATATTTCCGCTATCCGCGATTTCTTTTCATTGTTTTACTACAAAAACACCAATCCGCTTAACCAACTCCGCTATGCCATGTTTATGGGCGATGCGAGTTACGACTATAAAAACAAATTAGGGTTTAAAAGTAGTTTCATTCCTGTGTATGAATCGGATGAAAAAATGAATATTCCATTGTATGAAAACTATTATTGTTCTGATGACTTTTTTGGATATTTAGATCCTTTAGATGGAAAGTGGGAAGATGAGCAAAAATTAGAAATTGCAGTTACCCGTTTGCCTGTTGCAAGCGTTGCAGAAGCCAACAACATGGTTGAAAAAATCAAGCACTATAAAGACAAAGAATCCTTGGGGGCTTGGCGTAATGTGGTTACCTTAGCTGCAGACGATGCCGATTTAGATTGGGAAAAAGATTTTGTTTTTGACTTTGAAACGATGTCTCGAAACATTGATACAACTTTCAAGAATCTAAACGTTAGAAAAGTTTATTTTGACGCCTTCAAACAAGAGAATTTAAGTGGATCTCAACGTTATCCAGAAGCCCAAGCTGCTATTAAAAAGGAGTTTGAGCAAGGAACTTTAATCTTCAATTATGTTGGTCATGGAGGTGAGGAATATTTAGCATCGGAAAAAGTAATTGATATTCCTTTGGTAACTTCTTTGAAAAACTCGAACAACTTACCTGTGTTTTTTACTGCAACATGTTCTTTCAGTCGATATGACGATGCCATGCAAAAAAGTGCGGGTGAATATGTTATTACACAGCCCAACGGAGGGGCGATTGCAATGTTTACCACTGTTCGTATTGTGTATGCAGGGGCCAACGCCGATATAACAAGATATTTTTGGTCTAACTGTGCCTATGTCAAACAAAATGGCAAATGGCCAACTTTGGGCGAAGTATATAAAAAATTGAAAAACGGGGGAGGTCAAAATTCTAATGATAGACGATTTACCTTATTTGCTGATCCTGCTTTGGTTATGAATTATCCTGAACATATTGTTAAAATTGACAGCATCAACAGCTCAGGTGTTTCATCAAAGTCAGATACTCTAAAAGCTCTAAGCAAGGTAACCTTTGTGGGCCATATTGAAGATGTATTTGGAGCCAAACAGACTGGTTTTAATGGAACTATTTTCCCAATTGTTTATGATAAGCAATCTACATTCAATACTTTAAGTAATGACTTGCCTAGCCAAGAAATTCCGTTTAAACTATACAGCAGTGTTTTGTACAAGGGTGAAAACTCAGTTGTAAATGGTGATTACCGCTTTTCATTTGTCGTTCCTAAAGACATCAACTACAATTATGGATATGGTAAAATAAGTTTATACGCCGAAAATCAGGTGACCGATGCAACTGGTCACTACCTCGACTTCATGGTTGGTGGCACCTCCAATTCTACCACCCAAGATGTAAAAGGCCCAGAAATCGAATTGTTTGTTGACGATTATTCTTTCGTAAGTGGTGGATTAACAGACAACAGTCCTTTATTGCTTGCACGTGTTTACGATGAGAATGGAATAAATACTTCAGGCATCGGTATTGGCCGTGATATCATAGCCATTATTGACAAAGGTACTGCACAAGAAAAACGTTTTGTATTAAATAGCTTTTACTCAGCCAAATTGAATTCATACACCACAGGTGATATACGTTACCAATTGGAAGGTATTGCAGATGGTAAGCACACTTATACCCTAAAGGTATGGGATGTTTACAACAATTCTAATGAAGCCACTATTGAATTTGTGATTAAAAACAATGCTCAATTTACCATTCAACACGTTTATAATTATCCAAATCCATTCAACAACAACACCAGTTTCTTGTTCGACCACAACCGTTCAGGAGACAATCTTCATGTGGTGATTACAGTTATGACCATAAGCGGAAAAGTGATTAAGACCATTGATGAAAATTTCAGTAATGCCGAGGCACATATCAGCGGTATTCAGTGGAATGGCCGTGATGATTACGATGATAAACCAGCCAAAGGCGTCTATATTTACCGCATTGTGGTAACAACAGAAGATGGACAAAAAGCTGAAAAAGTAGAAAAATTAGTTATTTTAAACTAAAAATATTCGAAAGAATGATATATTTGCCCACTATTGATTAGAAAATTACGCAAATAATTTTAATTGTTAATGTCTATTTTAAACATCCGAAAAATTGGTTTCGTAGCCAGTTCGCTTTCTTTTATTCTTAGTGTATCTCAAGCAGATGCACAAACGCAATCTATAAGCAGAAGCATGCTTGCTGGTCAGCAAAACGTTATTACCACTGCTGTTCCTTTCTTAACGATTACACCAGATAGCCGCCGTGCTGGTATGGGTGATGCAGGTGTTGCCAGTTCTGCTGATGCAAATTCAGTGTTTTGGAATGCTGCTTCTTTGGCTTTCGCCGATAAAAAAGCAGGTATTGCTACATCATACGCACCATGGTTACGTGCCTTGGTTCCTGGAATCTCATACAACTACTTAGCAGGTTATACCAAAATCAGAAGCAACCAACGTTCTGTTATCGGTGGTTCTTTCCGTTTCTTTACTTTTGGTGAAATTAACTTTACAGATGATGTTGGAAATCCTCTAGGAACTTTCAAGCCATCTGAATATGCAGTTGATATTTGTTACGCTACCCAATTAAGTAAACATTGGGCTATTGGTACAACATTGAAATTTGTCAATTCTAATTTGGCTGGTACCCGTCCTCTAAACGGTATTACCCCAAAAGTAGGAAGAAGTGGTGCTGGTGATATTTCAGCTTTGTATAAAGGTTCATTGAAAGCTAAAATCAAAGGTGAAAAGAAAGATTTGCGTTACACAGTTGGTATCAACTTGCAAAACTTAGGTGCGAAAATCACTTATTCTGATAAAACAAATAAAGAATACATTCCAGCTAACTTGAAAATTGGAACTGCTTGGTCTTACGACATCGACCAATACAATTCAATCACTGGTATGTTAGATTTTAATAAACTAATGGTGCCAACTCCTGGTGTTAATGTTTTGAAAGACTATACAGGTTTGAACGACTCTTTGATAGATGACAATGGTACAACCGTAAAGGTTTATGAAAGAACACGTAGCGATGATCCAGTTATTTCTGCAGCATTGAAATCTTTTGCTGATGCTCCAGGTGGATTAAGAGAAGAGTTAAAAGAATACAACATCTCTTTAGGTTTAGAATACATTTATGCCAAACAGTTTTTCCTTAGAGCTGGTTACTTCAACGAAGCCAAAACAAAAGGAAATAGAAAATATGCAACCTTCGGTTTTGGAATTCGCTACAAGGTTTTTGGATTAGATGCTGCTTACCTAGTGCCATTTGTTCAAAGACATCCTTTGCAAAACCAATTGCGTTTCACGCTGATCTTTGATTTAGATGCAGCGCTTGAAGAAAATAAATAATCTTTAATTGTTTAAAAAAGGATTTGAATCTGCTTCAAATTCTATCGTCGTGCTAGGGCCGTGACCGCTGTATACAGTGGTATTTCCTGGTAATGTCAAGAGCTTTGTTTTTATTGAATTTATCAAGGTGTCGTAATCGCCTCCCGGTAAATCAGTTCTTCCTATACTGTTTCTAAACAATACATCACCTGCAATAACAAAATTTTGCTTGGCATTGTAGAAACTCAAACTTCCAGGTGAATGTCCTGGTGTAAATAATATTGTAAGTTTGTCTTCGCCCAAAACAATGGTATCATTTTCTGTTAAGAAATTTGTGATAGGCACAGAAGGGTTGTAATGCAAGCCATATAGATTGGCAGATGTAATTCCCATGTCTAATACTTGTTTTTCTAAAGCATGGGCTTGTAGACTTAATCCGTATTTCTCTGCACAATAGGTATTGCCCATAATGTGGTCGATGTGGCAATGGGTGTTGATTAATAAGACTGGTTTTAGTTTAGACGCCGTTAAGTAACGCTCCAATTCTTGCTCTTCTGACGATTGATACATTCCAGGGTCAAAAATGATGCATTCTCCGTTTTCATTTGACAAAACATAGGTATTCTCACTGAATGGTCCGAAGGTAAAAGACATGACTTGTAACATGATGCAAAGGTTATTTTTTTTAATTAAAAAATCTATTTAATTGGAAATTAATGGGATTCGAATTATCAACAGATTCGATATGTTGATTTTACTCAGTTCTTAAAAAATACAAGATACTTTGTGTAATTTTGCGCCAATTAAATTATGCCACAAATATCATTTGCTAGCAACAACAGACAATTTCACATGGAGCTTAACGAGCGTGTTAAGCAGTATTTCAAAGAAAAGAACATGAGCCAAAGAGGCAATGCCAAATTGTTTTTCAAAGCTTTCTTCATGTATGCCGTTGTGCTTTCTTGTTATGCTGTGTTGGTTTTCGTTCAGCCGAGTTCTGTCTTGTTGAATATTGCATTGCTGACTGTATTCGGAACCTTCTTAGCATTTATAGGATTTAACGTCATGCACGATTCTTGTCACGGTGCATTCTCAAACAACAGCAATGTCAATGATGTCTTTGGATATAGTATGAATTTCTTAGGTGCTGAATGCCGTTTTTGGAAAGTAAAACACAATGTGCTTCACCATACCTACACCAATGTTGATGGGGTAGATGATGATATTTTCAAACCACCTTTCTTGCGCATGTCGCCGAATCAACCCTACTTGCCTTTGCACAAATACCAAAGCTGGTATATGTTGTTCTTGTATGGTATTTCTACCATGTTCTGGGTATTTTGGATGGACTCTGTAAAGTATTTCACAGACAAGGTTCATACAACCGACTTGCCTAAAAAGAAATTAGCAGACCATGTAAGCTTTTGGGCAACCAAACTGTTTTACATTGGGTTTTATATTGTTACACCTATTGTGTTTTTAGGTTTTAGTAAATTTATCTTCGGTTTCTTCTTCTTTAATTTTGTTATGGGTATCGTTATGTCGGTTGTATTCCAATTGGCTCACGTAGTGGAAGGTGCTGAATTTGCTGATGCACAAGAAACTGGCATACTTGCGATTGACGAAGATTGGGCTATTTTTCAAATGAAAACTACTTTCGACTTTTGCCCTGATAATAAATTTTTAACTTGGTCATTGGGTGGACTTAACTTTCAAGTGGAACACCATTTGTTTCCTAAAGTGAGCCATGTTCATTATCCTGCAATTAGAAAAATAGTGGTTGAATTGGCAAACAAATACGGCATTCAACACAATGAATTTCCTTCATTCTGGATTGCACTTAAATCGCATTTCAAAATGATGAATGAATTGGGTAAAACCAATAATTTGTCTGCGGCCTAAGCTTCTTGATTTAATTTATACGCAGACTTAAGCAAGGCTTTAATGCTTGAGTCTTTTGGAAGATCTTGCATAGAAGCAATCTTACCGATATGTCCCATTGCGGTTTTATTGTCTTTTTGTAAAATACCTTCAGGGTCCTTAAGCTCTTTTGCTTTCCAAAATCCCATTACCATGTGTTTTTTAAAAGCAGCAATGTGGCAAAGTATTTTCCCATTGCTCATAAAAAATGGCATATTCCATTTGATGGTTTCTTCAATGTCTGGACAAGTCGAATGTATGAGCTGTCTCAGATGATTTAAAGGCTCTTGAGCGAATAATTCAGCCTTAGCTATATATTCGTCTATACGCGGGTCCTTCTTGCCCATGATAACTAATCTTAATGGATAACTTGGAATTTAGACGTGTAACTGCTTTGGTCGTTTAATTGAAAACTGATAATATAAAATCCAGAATCCAAGCTGTTCACATTTAGAACAGATATCTTACCGTTTGCATTCAGCTCACAATTGATTTCTTGTCCCAAGCTGTTGTATAATTTCACCACATAAATATCTTCTATAGCCAAGTCAAATTCAATTTGAGAAGACGCAGGATTAGGATATGCATTTATGTTTTTAACATTGTACCTATTAAGTGAAGTTTTATGTCTGTAAGCAAAATTGTTTTTCAAATAGAAAATCCCACCTCTATTGGTTGATACAATTAATTCAGGGACACTGTCGCCATTAAAATCACCTAGGCAAGGAGAAATAAAATTGCCCAAATCTGTTTTGAAGAACTTGGTGCCTTGAAATGCTTTTTGGTAATAAAAAGAATCTGTTTGTTTGAAGGTTGATGTGGGTTTGCTGCCGTCAATGGCATACATTCTTAATGTTCCAAGTGAATTACCGACAATAATATCCAAAGTGTCATTGCCATCCAAATCCATTATAACGGGTTTTGAATAAACGTTTTTCTCATAAACAGGATAATAACCAATGATGGCAAATGTGTCGTCATAGATGTATTGAAAACCTATAGAATCAATAGGTTTCATGTTTCCGAATTTATTGGTAACAACTGAAAAACTAGGTTGGGTAAGGGTACCAGAATTTCTGTAATATGAAAGCATACTGTCGCTACGCCCGATAACCAAATCTTTTAAACCATCGCGGTCGATGTCAGCCACTGCTGGAGCACTGAATCCTCCAACATCTATGGTGAATCCAGGGTAGCTTGAATTCGAAAAGGTAAAAGTAGGGTTAAGTGTATTGGCGCTTGAAGACGTGTTTTTGTAAAATAAAATTTCACCCTTGTCATTGCCTAAAACCAAATCCAATTTTCCATCATTGTCCATATCAGCAATGGCTGGGGCAATTTTGTTGATTTTGTCTTTAAAGATGTTCCCAAAATTGATGTTGGTCAATTTGAATTTGGCTTGTTTTGCTGTGCCAACGTTTTCGTATAAATAAATTCTGTCCGCTGTGTCCTTGCTGCGGTATGCATCAGCATTGGTGGCTGATATACAATCCAAATCTCCATCTTTATCCCAATCTGCACATGCCCAATTGCTTTTGTTTCCATTGTCCAAAATATCATCGGTAAACAAAGGTTCTTGTTGTGCCCAAGTTGGTGATTTGTCTGTATTGGTGTTTTTATACCAACGGATTTGTTTGGTTTCCTCAATGATATACTGGGTGCTAACAGAGTTGGGTGCGTAAATTAAATCGCGTTTACCATCGTTGTTTACATCCATGAAATAAGCGGCTGGATATATTGATACATCTGCACGGTTATTTGCAGCGACATAATTGGTGTCATACATGAAAAACGAATCGTATTGGTTAAGGTTGGCTGGTTTGGCATTGTACAACATGGTCATGTGTGTGCAACCTTCATTGCCAATTAATAAATCGATGTCATTGTCATCATTGGCGTCAAATAAGGTAATTGAAGAACCATTGGTGTGGCGTTTGCCATATAATCTATAGTCGCTGTTTTTAGAGCAAGTATTTAAAATGTAATTGTTGCAATTGTTGTCGTTGAAATAGCCCCAACATAAGTCAGTGTGGTAAAAACGCATAGAATCGGGAGGTAAATTGTCCTCCACTTGATAATTCATATACAAATAAATCGCACCACCAATATTGGAATAACTCATGATGTCTAAGTCGCCATCAAAGTCAATGTCATAAATGCCTGGTAAGTGAATTGAAGGCGTAGACAAAGCATTGTATTCAATGAAAGATCCTGAAGGACTCATGTTGCGGTATTTTAGTGGCGGTATTTCAATAAATTCAGGACGGCCACTCACAGTAAACGAAATGTTTTTATAAACCATATAACCTTGAGGACCACTGGTGAAAATATCTTCATATCCATCATTGTTGTAGTCGCGCAAAAGCATCCATCCTAAGGCTTTGATTTTAGGGAAATAAGCAGCGTAGCGGTTGTCTAAAGTATATTTTGCTTCACCTGTGCCACCTACATTGACATAGGTAGAAATGCTGCCATCCAATTTGTCGTATATAACAATGTCTTTCTTGCCATCGCCATTAACGTCGCAAGGACTGAATTGAGGGCAGTGGTAGCCTCCTGAAAGGGCATATTGAAGTGCTTGATTGGCGCTGTTTACGATTTGCAAACTATCAGAGAGATAATATTGCAACTTTTTAGTTTGTGCAAAGCTTGAACTTGCGCAGACAATTAAAAACAAAAAACAAGTACTTAATCTTTTCATACATTCAAATATAATCAATAAGACACAAATTCGAATAAAACGCTGCATTTAAATTTTCAAAAACCTATTTTTGTGGAATAACATTATGCAAATTTCAGACATCTATCAAATCTACCTTCAGTGCGGCTTAAATGTATCAACCGATACCCGTAAACTTGGCAATGGTGAAATGTTTTTCGCTTTGAAGGGAGATAATTTTAATGGAAATTTATTTGCAGAGCAGGCCTTGGAAAAAGGTGCGGCCTATGCTGTGGTAGATGAGGGAGAGTTTGATAACACCAAAATCATTAAAGTGGATGATGTGCTTAAGTGCCTACAAGAATTGGCTAGGTTTCACAGACAAACGCTTAAAACAAGGGTATTGGGAATAGGAGGGAGCAATGGAAAAACCAGCACCAAAGAATTGGTGGTATCGGTATTGTCAACCGAATACAATGTGCATTATACACATGGAAATTTAAACAACCACATTGGTTTGCCATTAACCTTGTTACAACTGCGCGATGAACATCAAATAGCTGTTATAGAGATGGGCGCGAATAAAGCTGGAGATATACAAGAGTTATGCGACATAGCAGAACCTGAATTGGCTTTAATTACCAATATTGGAAAAGAGCATTTGCTAGGATTTGGTGATATCCAAGGTGTAGCAAAAGCGGAAGGTGAACTTTTTGATTATATTTTAGCAAACGATGGTTTTGCTTTTGTGAATGCAGATGATGTGTTTCTAAAGGAAATGGGGTCTAAGTTGAGCAACAAAGTTGAATATGGAATGCTGAATTCTCAGTTGTTAAATTTAGATATCGTACCAGACATTAGATTTCAATATAAGGAACAAAATATCCATTCGCCATTAATGGGTTTGCATAATGTCCAGAACATATTGGCATGTATAGCGGTTGCAGAGTTTTTTCATTTAAGTCCTGAACAAATTAAACAAGGTATAGAGCGTTATGCACCGCAAAATAACCGTTCTCAATGGGTTCAAGGCAAGAACAACAACAAGATTTTGTTAGATGCCTACAATGCCAATCCAAGCAGTGTGGAAATGGCGCTTAAAACCTTCAATGTAATGCAAGGGGATAAAATGGTTATGTTGGGAGATATGTTTGAATTGGGCGCCCATGAGGCACAAGAACATCAAGCAATTTCAGACCTTTGTTCTGAAATGAATTTTAATCTTGTCATTTTAATTGGGGAAGCTTTTTTCAAAACCGAGACAAAATCAAGCAACATACATTTGTTTCAAACAAAAGCACAAGCCAGACAATTTATGTCTGATCAGGTGAAAGAAAATTTAAGTGTGTTGATTAAAGGGTCAAGAGGTATGAAGATGGAAGAATTAATCGACCTGTTTTAATCTTCGTAGTCATCAACCGGTTTGTCTTTGCTGTATTGATCGTCGCTTTCATCGTCGCCATCAATCTCATCTTTTTCCTCATTGCTGAAGTCCATTTCTTCGATATCTAAATCGTCGAACATTTGTTTTAGTTGTGAAGAAACTTTAATTAAAAAGATAGTGTCCTCTGTCTCCACTCTCACAGCTGAAATCAATTCGCCTTTTGCATTTGGGAATTTAATAACATCGCGTTCGTATCCATTTGGATACAATTCTCCCAATTGATTTAAGATATCATCAGGCACGTTGCTGTAATCTACTATTCTACGTTTTTTATCCATTCAGTGTAAATTCTTATCACTGCAAAAATATATTGTCCGAACTAATGTTTTTAATTTTTTTTCAAAAAAAGTATTTTTTTTTAGACGGCTAGTATAATCTGCTTAAAACGGTCTTGTTTTGTCTGTTCTTCCTTGTGACACAATGGTTTGGTAAATAGGGAAATAAATCAACATAAGTTGAATTACACAATCTTATTGAAATACAAGTAAATATTTCTGATGATTTTATTTAAATGTCAACATGCGTATTCACAAGTTCCGCTGCAATTTCATTGGATTTAAATTCTTTTTAAAAATTAATGCAAAAAAAAAGGTGGACCTGGTCCACCTTTTTTTAAAATATCTAAGTGTTATTTTTGATTGATCTTATATGAAAAACTAAAACTGAACATTTGTCCTCTTCTGTAAGATAGTATTTCTTGGTCAGTACGTTCTTTTTTGTAGTCGATTTTATTGTCACCATTGGTGTCTTGCCACATTCTACTTTTGTAGTTTAGGATATCACTAACTCCAAATTTTAAACTTACACGTTTGTTTAATTCTTTAGTGATGGTCAAATCTAATGAATGTCTAGGCATTTCATAAACAGTAGGGAAGATGTTGTTACCTACATACACTATACGTTTTCCATAGATATTGTAAGCAATGTTAATACTCAAACCGCTGTCTGTTTTATATTGTAATGCTGCATTGAAAATATATGGAGATTGTCCTTGTAATGGTCTAGTGCGCGCTTGACTTAATGTGCTGTCTTTACCTAAGTCAACTTTACTTATTATATAAGATGCATTGATTAAGAATGACAATCTTTTTAAATGTTTCTTTTGGGTGCTGTTTTCAAATGATTTTCTGAATTCTAATTCTGCACCCATATTATATGCACTTGCTGCATTTTTTAATTGAAATTGTTGACTTAATCCGATTGGTTGAACATAGTTTTCAATTGGATTGATAAAACGTTTGTAAAACACGCCGAAGTTGAATGTTTCAGAAGAACTTGGGTAGTTTTCGAAACGCAAGTCTAAATTGTCTATGGTACAAGTTTTCAAATCAGGGTTACCTACAACGTTTACATCATACATGAAATCGTAGTATACAAATGGAGCAAGCTCTCTGAACTCTGGTCTGTTTACTGTTTTACCATAAGCCAAACGCAATTGATTCTTTTTCTTTTTGTCAAAATAGTATGCTGCGTTGAATGAAGGTAAAATATTAAGATTTGTAAGATTGACATTAATCTTATCTAAGCCTATTGCACTCTTTAATCCTTGTTGGAAATATTCTGTTCTTACACCCACGTTTACATTCATTTTTTTGAATGGGATACTTGAATTTACATAGCCACTGATTAATTTGTTTTGTGCCGTATATTTATCACTTGGATTTGTTCCTTCTTGTGGTTTTAAGCCTGAAGTGCTGTTGATGTTTTCAGAACTGAAGATTTGATCAATTGGTGTTTGCAAAAAGGTGTTTTTCAATGTTGGATCACCTGAGTACACGAAACCAAACCATCTAGCAGCAAAGGTTCTAGATTTTGCTTCTGAATAAGCACCAAATCTTAAAGCAATACCGTTTGCTGAATCGTATTTTGAATCAAATTTTGTTTCATAGTTAATGTTTAAAGCAAAGGTGTTTTCTTTCAAGTTAGAGAAGAATCTTGCTGCATCATATAAGTTAGCACTTGGAGGATCTGAAAGGGTGAATACATTGTTGTCCCCAATTGCTCTAACTGTTCTAAAGCGTCTGAAGTCAGGTTCATCTCTTTTTACATTGCTGTATCCAAGGGTGTATACCAATTTGTCGTCTTTACCTATTTTGTGGTTGCCCTCAAATTGTCCAAAATATAGGCTTCTTGCTGTGTAGTGAAAGCTGTAGTTTTTCCATTCGTCATTCGGTCTCTCAGTTAGCGCAACACCAGTTCTAATGGTGGTTTCGTTTTCTCCAATTTGATTGTAGATGTTTTTGAAAGTAAAAGTCTTTTTGCTGTTTACTCTAAATATCCAATTGCTTAACAAGCTAAATTTAGATTCAATCGATAAGTTGTCGTCGGTATAGTTAAACATTTGTTGCACATAATTAGTAGGATCTAATTGGTATCTATAGCGCTTCATTTGTGAAAACTGGAAATTGGTTGAGTACGAAAAGTTGTTTACAGTATACAAACTCATACTGCTGTATTTTTCTTTTTTGAATTTGATGTTTTGTCCAAATCCAAACCCTGCACCAAAGTCGATTGGGCTGCGGAAACTGTTTAATGCATAGTTGTTGTTGAACATCTTGCCATAAGCGATGTTTTGACTGCTAGACATTGCCGCTAAGCTGCTAGGGAAAGCACTTGGCAATGCTCTGCTTCCATTGTCAAATCCGAAGTAATCGCTTGCACTTACATTGTTGTTCAAGTGGCTGCTAAAAGTAGTATTCACTCTGAAGCCGATTCCTAAACTATAAGAAATAAAGTTTTTTTCAATTTCGCTTTTGGTTAAAAGTTTGATAACCCCACCAGCAAAGTCACCTGCTAGGTCAGATGATGGCGATTTGTAAATCGACATTTTATCCAACATATTTGATGGAACCAAATCAAATGAGAAAGCTCTTTTGTCTACCTCAGTACTTGGTGCATTGATGTTGTTTATTTGAACACTGTTATAACGTTGGCTCAAACCGCGCAACATGATGAATCTATTTTCAAGTAAAGTTACACCAGGAACACGGGCTGCCACTTTAGCGGCATCGCCATCATTGCTCTTTGCAATTGAAGCACTGGTTATAACGTTTGTGATGGTTTCAGATTTTTGTTGGTCCTTAACCCCTGCGGCAACTGTGGTTTGTGGTTTACGGTAAACAACCTTACCACCTCTTTTGGTTTCAATTTTTTCTTGTAGGAAAATGATGCCGATATCTTTGGTTTCGTCTAAGCCAACACGAATGCTATCCACTTGACGGTTTAAGTAACCATATAGTTTAATTGAGATTGAATATACACCGGGAGTTAATCCTGTGAAAGCAAATTCACCTTTGGTGCCCGATATTTCAACTTTGTTTTGACCAATCAAGGTTACGTTTGCACCTTGAACGGCTTCTTTTTTCATGCTTTCTTGAAGCAGACCTTTAATGGTAGAAGTTTGAGAAACAGATAGTTTTGAGATTAATAATACGCTTGTAATTATAAGAATTCTTATGGTCCTAATCATGCTACAAAACACGACATGCAATATTAATTTTATCTTAATCTAAAATGAATTTTTACCCCACTTTACTGTTTCTTTATTTTTGTTTAGCCCAATAGCAGCAATGCTGTATGACACAATTTAGCATTGTTTTTCCCGGCCGCCAATAATTAACAATAAGATAATATTGGACACGGTTTATCTTAATAAGCATTGAGGTATTTTGTATCCAATGAAAGCGGTATTAATGTTAATTCTTTTGGTGAGTGCAAATCTTTTTGCATACGACCAATCTGCAGTTCAACTAATACAAGTTTCAGATAAAAATAATGAATTGGTTGCAGGGGCTAAAGTTGAGCTAATAGGAACTGGAAAAGTTTATTATACCAACAGCAGAGGAGAATGTTATATTCCAATGCCAATCTTCAAACAATGTCAATCTGTTAAGATCGATTGCATCTCTTATAAGTCTACTTTAATCAAGACTTACGAAATAAATTCTAAAATTATCTTGGAAACTCGATAATTTTTTTAGTATCTTTGTTATTAAATTGTTAAGTCGCCATGAAAAAAACATTAATAACCGCCGCCCTTTCTTTGTTTTTTGTAGCTAGTTTGACTGCTCAAAATTCAGATGTTCAATTAAATACGCAAGGTAAATATGTTAATTCAGCAGGAGAGGTCTTGACTGGAAGCCTTGAATTTTTCTACGCTACAGGTCAAAGAGAATCTTTTTATGAAGTTTCTGATGGAATTAAAGATGGTCAAATGATCGTTTACAACATCAACGGTACAACCAAAGAAGTTGGTGCTTTTAACGATGGTCTTAAAGTTGGTGAGTGGCGCTCATACAACGATAAAGGTATTCTAGAATCAGTTGCATTTTACAAAAATGATTTGAAACATGGTACTTGGAAAGTTTGGGATGCTCAAGGCGTATTGCGCTCTGAAATGCATTACCACAACGGAGTGCGTGTTGGTAACTGGAAATCATTTGATGAGAATGGTAAATTAATTGAGTCTGTTAATTATTAATTAAACGCTTAATAAGCATTCTGTCTATTTTTCCTCCTTCATTGTAAGGAATAGAATTTATCTCGATAATTTCTTTAGGCACAGCAAATAAGTTAATCTCTTTTAAAAAGCTCAGATCGTAATTTTCGATTTGAGCTTTTTTTTCGCATACCAATACCAGCTTTTCACCTAATCTTTCATCCCTGATTGAACTAATTGCAAATTTCAAGTTCTTTGGATATTTCTCGTGTATGGCTTTTTCTATTTGCTCAATTTGTAGTTTAACCCCACCAGAATTCACCACAAAATCTTTTCTTCCCAATACCTGAAATTTACCCAATCCATCAAGTTCTATTAAATCATTTGTTGCCAAACCATCCATATAATAAGGCGTAAATATTATGGCAGAGCCATCCGGGTCAAGTTTTATTTGAACGCCTTCAAGTGGGGTAAACCATTTGCTTTTATGCTCTCCATTGATATTCCGAATTGCAACATGTGAATAGGTTTCACTCATGCCGTAACTCTGCCTAATTTGACACTTGGGATTAAGCGCTTCTAGTTCTTTTTCTAATCCTTCTGAAATTTCAGCGCCTCCTATTAACACTTCTCTGAAACGCTTTAAATTCTCTCGGCTGTCAAGATCTGCTAAAATGTTTTGCATTTGAAATGGTGTTACAGAGATGATGTCTGCATCAACATATTCTTTTAAGGGATTGCCTTGGGCTGCTTTAACGATTAGGTTAATTCCCCAAACCTTGGCGCGCACTAGAACCATCAAACCACCAACTTTGTTAAGAGGCAAGCAACAGTATAGTGTTTCGTTATCCTTTGGATGCATGTACTTTGCAGTTTGCATTGCACTCCATTCCATCCATTTTCTCTCCAATAAAATGGTTTTCGGTTCGCCAGTACTGCCGGAACTTTGAATCTTAAATTCAGTATCTCCTCTGTCCCAGGCACTCAAGAAATCACTAGCCTCTTCTAAACTCATTTTAATGATAAAAATGTATCAACTTCTTTCAGAAACAAATCGATTTCTTCAAAGCTGTTGTAAATATGTGTTGATACGCGCAGGCAATTGATGTTGTTCTCTGCCACATAACGTGTGATGATTTTTTTCTCACCACATTGCGTTTGCAGTTTTTGCATTTCTCTGTCTTTGATTTTAAATGAAACCTGGGCGGCTTTTGAAATGCTCTCGGTTGGTGTTAACATTTCTACATCCGTACTCAAATTAATCAAATGGTCTTGTAAATAATTGGCCAACGATTTAACCCTTGCTTCTATTCGGTCGCGTCCAATCTGATTCTGAAACTCGATGGCTTTTGATATGCCTTTTAATAGGGCAGGGTTTTGTGTGCCGTAATAATAGCGGTGTCCATTGTCTGCATAGCCTTTCAAACTTGGTGGGTTGCTCAACATATCCCAGCCAGTGTCAAATCCACCCCCGCCGTAATACGCCTGAACCTGATTGCGCATGTTTTCAGATACATATAAAAAGCCAGTGCCTTTAGGCCCAAGCATCCATTTGTGACAACAGCCAGCATACAAATCGCAGTTGATGTCTTTTAAATCCAATTGCAACATGCCAGGAGGGTGGGCGCCATCTAGAAAACTAATGATGTTTTTTTCTCTGGCTATTTTGCAAATTTCTTTCACAGGCAAAACATAACCAATCGTGCAAGGAATATGTGGAACACTGATGACTTTTGTTTTCTTGCTTATGACTTTATTTAAGTTCTCAATAGTCTCAGACGCAGTTTTTCCTAGGGTTAAAATTTTTATCGATATGCCATGTAGCTTAGCTCTGTTGAGCCATGGTGCGGCATGTCCAACATGCTCGTGCCCAGTCATAATGACTTCGTCGCCCGCTTTTAAGTTTAGCCCCCAACACACCACATTAATGCCTTCTGTTACATTGCGGGTCAAACTGATTTCAGAATCTTTGGTGTTTAAGAATAAGGCCAGCGATTTGATGGCAGTGTCTTCATAGCCACCGTAACGGCCACTGCTGTCTATTTCCAACATTTCTTGTTGTACTTCGTTGAGCACAGAATAGGGTGAAGGACCCATGGTGCCATTGTTTAGGAAAATTTTTGAATGGCTTAAGGGAAATTGCGCTCTTACCAATTTCCAATAGTTTTCGTCAACCGTTGCGTCATTGGGCAATGGGGGAGCGGCGGTTAAACTTTTACTTCCTAATCCTATAGCGCCAGCGAACAGTAAACTGTTTTTAATAAAATCTCTTCTATTGCTCATAATTTGATTGACGAAAAGACAAACTTAAATAAAGTTTTTGGAATTCATATAAAAAAAGAAACCCTGCAGAAATCTGCAGGGTTCAATGTTATAAAAAAATAATACTATGAATGATTAGTAAGCTGTGTTTTGTGGGTTAAAGTTACTCCACATGTCAGTCCAATCTGTGCTACCGAAAGCACCTTTGTGTGTAGTTGCTGTGAAACCTGAAGCCAATTTAGCATCAGAGAAAGCAGCACCTGATTGAGTTAAACCAGTGAAGGTAGCGAAGTTTGGATCTTTAGGGTAAGTTCCAGCTACACCAGCAACTGTGTTATAGTTCATGAACAAATCAGCAGGGATACCAGCATCACCTAATGCTTTAGAAGCAGGGATAGTACCAGCCATTGGAGCTGTTTGAGTGAATACAGCATTTGATTTGGTTGTATTCCAGTAAGTAGCTACAGGAGCACTAGCAGTTGAACCACTCACGAATGGGTTAGGGTTCTTTTTGTTAGCACCTGTTGATACTAAAATGTTTTTATCCAATACACCTAAACCGGTTGTGAAGTTAGTTACTGCAGCAGAACCGTCGATGTTTAATCCAACTGGGAAACCAGCAAATACAGAGTTGAAAATTGAAACCTCACAGTTTCTTCTCAAGTGCATTGCATGTTGGTAGTTGGCGCTCAAAGATTTTGTTGAGTCAAAAACTGGACCTAATACTGTGATGTTAGAGAAAACAGCAGCAGTTTTTGGTGTTGCAGTTGAACCAGAAGCATCGTTGTCAACTTCAAAACCGTTAGAACCAGATTGGTCAGCATTGAAAGGGTCACGAACTGATACAGCGAATTGTACATTACCACTGAAACCGAAATCTGCATCGAAATCATCATCCCAAGATGCAAGAGATACTAAGTGTGAGCAATTAACAACACCACCGAACCATTCGAATCCGTCGTCACCACCATAGGTAACTTGCACGTAGTCGATTGTTGTTCCGCTACCGATTGCACCCATTGTTAATGCATTGGTTTCGTTGTTTGGCGTTAAAGCGATACCTGCGTATTCAATACGTACATATTTCAAGATACCTGAGTTGTCAGTGTTATATGCAGTGCTGTTGAAAGTTCCGTATGTAGCAGCTGGAGATATACCTTCGATAGCTGGATTGTTTTGGTTAACGTTTGCTTTACCTAACAATACAACACCACCCCAGTCACCTTGTTCTCTTTCGCCTACAGCTTGGTTACTTGTAAAAACGATTGGTTTTGCAGCAGTACCTTCAGCTACTAATTTTCCTCCTGGCTTAACCAATAGTGTACCTTTTGATGCTTTTTGACCTGTCAAAACTGTACCAGCAGGGATAGTTAAAATTACACCATCTGGAACGGTAACTATACCTTTAATTAGGTATTTTTTTGATGCGTCTAAAGTTTGTGTAGATAAAGTTCCTGATAATTCAACATTGTTTGATGGTTCAATTACCGGATCAATTACTTCGTCTTTGCAAGAGCTAAATGCAGTGATAGCAAGCATTGCTAAAGCACTCATTTTTAAAAGATTTAAATTCATATTCTTTTTGATTAATTTGATGATGCAAAACTGCTCCACCGATATTAAGCCTATATTAATTCGGCTTTAATTATTTATCATAATTTAAAGTCTTATGTAAAGAAATTGTACCAGTTTAAAATGTATTGAAAATTAATAATACTCAATAAGTATAGCTAGGGCGTCGTTTTCTGGGTGTTAATTTAAAAACACCTATCCTTAATACACATAATCCATGGCTTCTTCACCACCCATCTTTTTGATTTTGTATACCAAAGTTAACATGAAATATTGCTGCAATCTATTGCTTTGAGATATATAAACAAAGTTGTCCATTGCTGTACGGCTAATATTCGTGTTCTGTTTTAAAATATCATATGCTGTTAACTTTAAATAGTATTTGTTTTTCTTTCCCAATGGCTGTTGTATATAGGCATTCCAAACAGGAACCACTTTTCCTATACCTGGGACATTTCTTTGGTCGCTGATATTTAAACTGGTATTGATTTCTGTTCCAAATTTCAAAATGGTTCGCATATCGAAGTTATACGAAAATATATTCTGTTTGTAATTTGAACGCTCATTTAAGGTATTGGTATAGGTGTTGTAATTCCATTCCATGCCAAAGGTTAAGTCTAAGCTATCTGCTTTGCTAAAATTAATTCCAGGGCTAATAGAGAACGAGCTGTTGTTTCCAAATGCTTTTTGGTCGTTAATGACCATTGGATTGTGGCTGTAGTTATTAGATATACCAAATTGGAGATTCATAACTTTGCTCAACTTTCGTGAGGCATTCAACCACGCATTTACCATTCTGTAATCTCGCGCATTTTCAGGTGAACGTACGATAATTCCATCTTCCGTTTGTCTGCTGACCCAAATTTTTGCTGTATTGGAAATAGTCCCAGAGCCACCCAAATAAAAATATTTAAATCCTTTCAACTTATAAAAACTGGCATAGGTTCTTGCTGAATAATTGTCGGTTGGACTTAAATTAGGATTTCCTATGCTTCGGTTGTAGTTGTTTGAAATGTTTAATACAGGAAGCAAATCGGTAATACTTGGAAAGACGCTGGTTTTCGAGGCATTAAAGGAAATATACGATTTGCCTGGGTAATAACTCAAGCTATAAAAAGGTAAAAACTTAGGATAGGTTTTGTTTAGTAAAATTTGTCCTGCATCATTGGTGTTTTGCAGGTTGAAATTCAAAAAGGTCACACCTGCTTGGTTGTAAAAATATTTTTTGCGCATGGATAAAAATGTTTTTACACTGCTTTGGACTTGGGTGTTTTTGAAAAGTACACTTAAAGTGTCAATCTTTTTGCTGTATATCTGTTCGAAATTGTTGGATTGTTGATTGAGCGCAGCAATGGTTCTTTGCTCACTGTTATTGCTTATTTGCCAACGATCGGCTGAAACATTCAAATTGATTGTTTTAGCCAAAGGCATAGCCATGTACAATTTTGTTAACCACTCTTGACTTAGTACATTTCTTTGGTTGTGGTTGTTAAAGGTATCGCTTTCGTTTTGTAAAAATTGAAAATACTGGTTTTTATTGTCTGCTAATTTGTAATTCCCAGCAACAAAAAAAGTATAGCGTTTGTCTTTTCGCAAATAGCGCCTGTAGCTTGCATTGACCTCGAAATTGGCTGAATTGTTTTGGTTCTGAACTGTAGTAACACCTTTGTTTAATAATGTATTGTTAAGCTTTATTTCGTTTATACCATTGATGGTATTTTTGTTTTGGGATAAATAGCCAGAAACGCCAAAATCATATTCTCCTGTACTGTCAATTTCTTTTGAAAAATTAATTTCCAATTTACTACCCAAAACCAAACCTTTTGTATTGCTTGAGTCTTTATTAAACCTTTGGGTGCTGTCATTCAGCGCACTTATGCCATTTGATGCAGATATGCTGCTGTAGTCGTTGCGGTTGACAAACCAATTGACAGATAGTTTTCTACGTCTTTTAAATTCATTGAAATAGGTCAATCCCATGCTGGTCTTATTGTTGATATTACCTTCATTGGTGTTGCCCGAGTACCAGTAAAAGTCATCATCATTACCTCCTCCATTGCGTTCAGCGTTTAAAGTCTGATGCCAATTTTCAAAACCAAAATCAAATCCTGTTTCATTGATGTTATTGCTGTTAATGATAAATGAAACCTTGCGGTCGTTTTTGAAATTATTTAAACGAATGCCACTTTCATAGCGGTTTGTTGTTCCATAACCTCCAAGGAAATCGCCAAACGTCCCATTGCGCTTGCCTTTTTTGAGTTTGAGGTTGATAATTTTAGAGGCTTCCTCTTTAGGTGAACCATCTTCGTTTTTCTCTTCAAAAACTTGCACTGTCTCTATCATGTCGGCACTTAGGTTTTTTGAAACCATACCCGGATTGTTCCCGAAAAAGTCCGAGCCATCCACCATGATTTTATTTACAGCAGTGCCATTTACTTTCACTTCGCCTTTTACACTGACTTCAAAACCAGGAATCTTTTTAAACAATTGTGCGACATCGCTGCCTGGCAAAACTTTAAAACGGCTGGCATTGATTTCTATGGTATCGCCTTTCATGCGAATTGCTGAAGTGCGCACGGTGAAACCTTTGAGGGAAACAGGCAAGGTACTTAGTTTAATGTCTCCATATTCTTGAAACATCCATTGGTCTCCCAATGCTGGCTCTTTGAAGGTGCGTTCATTATAACCTATTATACTAATTATAATCAGAACAGAGTCGTTAGACTTTGTCGATATGGTAAAATTTCCATTCGGTGTGGTAAAACCAAAGTTCAAAAGCATGGTGTCTTTTGCACTAAAAACGCTAATGGTTGCGTCGGGTAAAGGTTTTAAAGTACTCGAATCAACCACACGGCCTTTAAACGATCTTAGCCATGATTGCGCTTGAGAATTAACAGCACACAGAATTACAAATAAGCAGAATAGATAGAATCTTTTCATAATTTCATTACAATAATAGAGCTTTAAACGCATTAAATGAATCATTATGATACAGGTGCAAAAAATAAATTATCCGCACTGAGGATAAAATATGTGTAAATCACGCGTTTTGTGTTTTACGAAATTATTTTACATTCTTATTTTCGCGGCATGGAAATTCCGTATTGGATGGGGCGAACCCAAATGATGCTAGGCGATGAAAAGGTCGTTAAATTAATGAACGCCCATGTCTTGGTTGTGGGTCTCGGTGGAGTAGGAGGGATATGTGCAGAAATGATTGCACGTTCAGGCGTAGGCGAAATGACCATAGTGGATGCAGATACAATAGATCCTAGCAATAGGAACAGACAAATACCAGCGCTTAAAAGTACCGAACATCAATTAAAAGCAGAGGTTATGGCCCAACGTTTATTGGATATTAATCCTGAATTAAAATTACACGTTTTGCCAGAATATTTGAAAGGTGATAGGACTAGGGAATTGTTGAGCAGTAAACCATTTGACTTCGTATGCGAATGCATAGATACTTTATCTCCCAAGGTGTTTTTTATTAAAACTTGCCTTGATTTGAAACTGCCATTTGTAAGCAGCATGGGTGCAGGAGGTAAAATGGATCCAAGCAAATTGGAAATATTGGATATTTCAGAAACCTATAATTGCAACTTGGCAAGATATGTCAGAAAATATTTGTCGAAGTTTGGCATCAAAAAAGGAATTACCTGCGTTTTTAGTTCTGAAAAAGCTGATAAATCTAAAATCATTACCACCGAAAAAGCTTATCCAAAACGTTCGTTAATTGGGACCCTAAGTTATATGCCTGCTGTATTTGGATGCGCCGTTGCCAGTGTCGCCGTTAGACATATTTTGGGAGAGAAATATTAAAGAGAATTACAACGTGTTTTTATTTAATTGGTCGAATATGAAATTCGCTTGTAATAAATTGGAGGCTTGCTGCGTTTCAGCCTTCGTAATTTAGGTGGGAATTTTGTGTAAACACAAGAATTTTCATCTTCCCATTTAAAGCAAATCCTCGTATATTTGAAACCTTTTAAGCTTCTACGAACATTCATGAAACAATTCCTCATAATATTATTGCTAACGCCATTTCTTGTTTTCTCACAGCAAAAACCTAAAGCACCTGCAGCTAAAAAACCTGCTACCAGCACTGCAACTAAGAAACCTGCTACAACTACAACGAAAAAACCAGCAACGACTACGACTAAAAAACCAGGTACTACCACAACAGCAAAACCAGGTACACCGGTTGCTAAGAAGCCAAATCCTCAGGTGATCAAATTAACTGAGCAAGCGTATGCTTATTATAGAGATTCAAAAGATGCTGAGTGCGAAAAAGTAATTAAGCAAATATTGGCTTTAGATCCTAAGAATAGAGATGCCCATTTGTTGAGAGCTAACATTGCAATGTTTAACAACAACTACGAGGACATGTGGAAGAACTTAGATAAAATGTATAAGTTTTATCCTTCAGAACCTGAAGTGTATGCAAAATTTGCTGTTACGCATTTAAACTATATGTTTTTAAGCGATAGTCTTAAGCGTGTTTTGTGTCGTAAAAGTATAAAAATTGCCAGCAGAAATGCAGATGGATACGCCAATTTAGGAATGGTAGCCATGGCAGGAGGATATTACCAAGACGCTATCAACTGTTTTGATATCAGTTACAATAAAAATTGGAAAGACACTTTGAACCGTGTTTACCTAAACTTGTTTTATGCCCGTTGCCTATACGGAGTGGGTGATACCATTGGGGCAATTTCAAAATTGGATGCCATTATTCCTAGAATTGTAGGAAACGATAAATACACCTCAATATTTTTAAGATCTAAATATAAATTGGATTTAAAACAAACAGATGTTCAAGTTGATCTTGATACCTTGAATGCCTATGCACCTGATCAACCAGATGTGTGGATTTTAAATGCAAAATATTTGAGTTTAACTGGACGACCTGATTCTGCTTGTTTATTGGCTAAAAAAGTCCGACTGTCAGAAGGTGGAGAAGCCTTTGATTTGTCTGAGTTTTGTAAAGACATGGGCAAAACCCTAGATCTTTTGAAATACAGAAAACTAACATACTCTATGGGCGATGCTGACTTTATAGTCAACCTAAGTCAATTTAACTACAGCGGTGGAATTCAATTTAACTGGGAAAGAGGCAAAAGCTTTAATCCAAGTGGTATTGAAAAAGGTAAAATCACCATCAATACAAAATCTTTGGATTCAGCTTACTTACAAACTTTAGAATTTAATGCAGATGCAGACGCAAGTTTGGAAGCAAAAAATTCTACTTTATGGTTGAGTAAAGCACAATACAAATCTTTGAAAGAAAATTCAACGTGTAAACTTGGTTTCGGTGCTGGTCCGTTAAACGCTTACAGAGTTATTGGACATGAGCAAGTTGAAGTATTCAATGAAGCAAACAAAGAGGTTCTAATTGATTGTGTGGTGATGACAGATGGCGTGAACAAGATCTGTTATTTAGACGATTCAGAGAATCCATTAATTGTAAAAATTGAATCAGAAAGTTTCAATTTGATTCTTACAAAGTTTCAATAATAATCGACGGAATTAATACTTTTTTCACTGCTTTTTTGTTATATTCGTAAGTGCGAATGAACAATTTTAATGAATTGAAATATCGATTCAATTATGCGGGCCCAATCCTCAAATTAATATTTATTAATGCAGGGGTATTTTTATTGGCCTTGCTAATTAATCTATTTGGTTTTTTATTCTTTGGGGTAAGAGAATTTCTCTCGCCATTTTTGTCCTTGCCTTCCGCATGGTCTGATATATTTGTCAAACCATGGACAGTATTGACTTACCAATTTAGTCATTTTGGCGCCTTGCATTTCGCTTTCAATATGTTGGTTTTGTATTTTGCAGGCAACATATTTACTGATTTCTTCAAAAAGAAAGATGCCTTTAAAGTATATGTATTTGGAGGTGTTGTTGCAGCCCTGCTTTTTGTCTTGGCTTCAAATTACATTCCTGTGTTTAAAGGCAATTCATACACCTTAATTGGTGCAAGTGGTTCAGTTATGGCCATACTGTTTGCCGCCACCGTTTATGGGCCGAATATTCAAGTGTATTTGTTTGGGACCTTTCAAGTAAAGCTTAAGTGGATAGCATTGGCCTATTTTATATTGGATTTAATTTCCATTTCTGAATCAAATGCTGGTGGACATATTGCCCACATAGGGGGCGCAATATTTGGTTGCTGTTTTGCCCTTTACCGTCAAGGAAAATTGGGGACTAATTTGATGCCACCAAAATCAGAATCAAAATACAATTCAAGAAAATTGAAGCTGGAACATAAGCGTGGAAGTGCGGGTTTTGTAAGTGCAAATCAAGTAAGCAAGAAGGGCAATCCTAGTCAAGAAGAAGTTGATGCAATACTGGATAAAATTTCAAAATCCGGATACGATAGATTGAGCAAAGAAGAGAAAGATATATTGTTTAAAGCTAGCCAGGATTAATAAATTTGATTAAATTTTTTAGACGATTCGTTTTTACATTTAACATTTTAGCCGTCATCTTTTTGCTGGGCTCTTATCTCTCTGTGCTTATCAGTCCCGCTGAAGCATGGATGTTTTCATTGCTCGGTTTGGCCTACCCATTCATTTTATTTGTCAATATTTTATTTGCTTTGTTTTGGTTGTTTCAATTTAAAATACAAGCTTTATTAAGTATTGCTGCAATTGTTATAGGGTCTAGCTTTTTTAACCAATCTTTTCAATTTCGCAAAGAGCTTCCCAATACAGATTCAGATATTAATTTGGTGTCTTATAATGCAGGCTTGTTTGGCTACTTTCAATCGCATTGGTATATGGGAGAGCTGGCCGATCAAGTAAAGGAACTAAAGCCAAATATTCTATGTGTTCAAGAGTTTTTAAACCTTAAAACTGAAAAAACTTCCACCATGGATAGTTTGAAAAAACTTGGCGGGTTTAAATATTCCTATTTTCAATCTTTAAAAGATGGCCGTAAAAAAGGGGAGTATGGAATGGCAATATTTAGTCAGTATAAAATATTAGAAACAGCCCTCGTGCACTTCGATGGACTAACAGGAAATATGTGCTTTTATGCTGATTTGCAAATGGATTCAGGTGTGTACAGAGTATATAATGTACACTTGCAATCATTTAAATTCAAGAAACAAGATTATAAATTTATTGAACAATTGCCGGAAGACAATGACGAGAAAATTAAGCAGTCGAAAGGTTTGTTGAAGCGCATGAAAAGTGCCTATTTGAAACGCTCTGAGCAAGTAGAAAAGATACGAGAACACATGCTAGAAAGTACGGTTCCTTATTTTGTAATGGGCGATTTTAACGATCCTCCTGTTTCCTATTCCTACTCAACACTTAGCAAAGGTTTGAAAGATGCCTTTGTTGAAAATGGTTTTGGAATGGGCAAGACCTATATAGGTTTAATGCCTAATTTTAGAATAGATTATATCCTGTATCCGAAAGCTTTTGAAGGGGCTTATTACAAGACCTTTAAACTTTCAAGCGACCATAGTTTGGTGGCCTCAGGATTAAAATATAAAAAAGAGTAAATTTATATTTAATTTCGCCCCCTGGTAAAAAAGTAGAATATGCATTTTGATTTTGAAAAACCGATTCAAGAACTGATAGATCAGCTTGAAAAAGCCAAAGAAACCCATGCCAAAGGTAAGGTTTCAATGGACGATACGATTAAATCTCTAGAAGCTAAAATTGAAGAGACTAAAAAGAATATATATGGACATTTAACGGGTTGGCAGAAAGTACAAATTTCAAGACATCCGGAGCGTCCTTATGCATTAGACTATATCTATGGCATGGCTCCAGATTTCATGGAATTGCATGGCGATAGAAATGTGAAAGACGATAAGGCCATGATTGGTGGTTTTGGAAGCATAGATGGACAATCGTATTTGTTTATCGGCCAACAAAAAGGAAGAAACACCAAAGACAGACAATACCGTAATTTCGGTATGCCTAATCCTGAAGGCTATAGAAAAGCATTGCGCTTAATGAAATTGGCTGAGAAGTTTAACCGTCCTATTATTACTTTAATTGACACCCCAGGAGCTTCTCCGGGCTTGGAAGCTGAAGAAAGAGGTCAAGGTGAAGCTATTGCTAAAAACCTAATGGAAATGGCGGTATTGAAAGTGCCTGTTATTTGCATCGTAATTGGCGAAGGTGCAAGTGGTGGTGCTTTGGGAATTGGTGTAGGAGACAAAGTATTGATGATGGAAAATACTTGGTATTCTGTTATCTCTCCAGAAAGTTGTTCTTCTATTTTATGGAGAACCTGGGAGTTCAAAGAAAAAGCAGCCGATGCTTTAAAATTAACTGCCAACGACATGTTGCAAAATGGCTTAATTGATGGCATCATTGAAGAACCGCTTGGTGGTGCACACAATGACATTGAAAAAGCAATTGCTTCTGTAAAGAAAGAAATTAAAAAGATTTATAAGTCTCTAAAAGACAAACCTTCTGAAGAATTGATTATGGAAAGAATCGATAAATTCAGTCAAATGGGAGTGGTTAGAGAACTAGAAGCTTAATCTTAGTTTACTATATTTTAAAAATCTTATGTCATTCAAATGTCATAAGATTTTTTTTGTGCAATATTTTTCTTGTTGGGCGTTCTAACTCTTTATGAGAATTAATATTGCAGAACCTTGTCACGAGAATTGGGAAGGCATGAGTCCGAACCCACAGGGTAAACATTGTTCTAAATGCGATAAGACTGTTTACGATTTTTCAAGATATACCGATTCTGAAATTATTGATTTCTTTAAAACCGGTCCGAAAGTTTGTGGGCGATTTACAGGCACCCAATTGGGGCGCGATTTAAGTCCTAGGACAAGCTTGTCGCCTTCATGGGCAATTGCTGCTTGTGGATTGCTTTTGTTGTCTACAGGGTCTTTAAATGCACAAAGCAACAATACTCTGCCACTTGATAGTAATCAACAGACTGTGTCTCAGATTTCAGTACAATTGACTAGAGTAATCAATGCGACATTTAGTGAAGCCAGTACCCGTGAGGCTAGCATTTCAAAAATGAGAATCAAAATAGACAGCTTTTCAATCGATGTGGACATTGACAGCAGCCGCAAGGCCAGTGTAACAATACCTCAGACACTGAGTGGTGAAAGGGTAGATGTAGAATTATTCGATGCCAAAGGTGCTAGCTTTCGTTTAGATTCCATTAATTTGGGTATGGGTGATATTTCATTCTATCAGCTTGGGTCCGCGTGGTCTTATCTCAATCCAATAAAATGGGATTTTAATGAATTTCTACCTGATTATAGAGCAATGGGCATTCCTATGCAATCGGAATATGTTTGGGGAGCAACGTTTTTGCCAACTATAGTTGTTGCCGATCCAATAGATACGTCAATTGTATTTACATATGGTGACACTATTTTGTCAGAAGCCGAGGTGAAACCCGACAGCAACAAGCGAGTGGTAATGGGGGGTATAAGCATCCCAAAAAAACAAGGTTTCCAATTTGGTCCTTGGATAATCGGGGGAATTATTGGTCTAGGCGGTTTGATCTTCTTAGCTTGGCGAAAGTTCAAGAATAAAATTAAGGCATAAAAAAAAGGGAAGCAAAAGCTTCCCTTTTTTAGTATGATGACGGCTGATTACTCAGCAGTTGTTTCGTCTTCTTTTTTAGCTTTGCTAGCTCTTGCTTTTTTTACTGGAGCTTCTTCAGCACTTGCATCAACTGCAGGTGTTTCTGTTACTTCAGCTTTAGGCGCTTTTGGAGCAGCTTTAGCTTTTGCTTTCGGAGCTTCAACAGCTGCAGCAGCAGTGTTTTTTACTCTTGGAGCATTATCAGGTCTAGATACTGGAGTAGCATCTTTAACTTCGTTGATAATTGCTTTGAAAGCTTCTGGGTGGTTCAATGCTAAATCAGCTAAAGCTTTACGGCTTAAAGTGATGTTGGTAGCATTGCATTTACCAATAAATTCTGAATAAGACATACCGTATTCTCTAACGGCAGCATTAATACGAACGATCCATACAGAACGAACGTTTCTTTTCTTTTGTTTGCGGTCGCGGTAAGCATAGGTTAAACCTTTTTCTACAGCATTTTTAGCTACAGTCCAAACGTTTTTCCTTCTTCCGAAATAGCCTTTGGCCATTTTAAGAACCTTTTTCCTACGTGCTTTACTAGCTACGTGATTAACTGAACGAGGCATTTTTTTACTTTGTTACTTTTTGAGTTATTTGAGTTATGGCAGGCGTATTACACAGGTAATAACTTAGGCCTGACAATGTTTGTTTCTCTAATTATTTACCGATAGTGAGCATAAATCTCATGTTCGGCATATCCACTTCATTTACAAGACCGCTTTGTGTCAAGCCGCGTTTGCGTTTGGTTGCTTTCTTGGTTAGGATGTGGTTTTTAAACGCTTTTTTACGTTTTATTTTTCCTGAGCCTGTAATGCTTACTCTTTTTTTAGCACTACTGTTGGTCTTCATCTTTGGCATAACTGTACTATTTATTAACTTTTATTTTTTCTTTGCTGGTCCTAATAGGATAATCATCTTCTTGCCCTCTTGCTTTGGCGTTGATTCTAATTTGGCTACGCCTTCTTCGATCAACTTGTTTGCAAAACGCATTAACAATTCTTCTCCTCTTTCTTTATAAATGATGGTACGTCCTTTAAAGAACACATAGGCTCTTACTTTAGCACCTTCATTCAAAAACTTACTTGCGTGTTTTAGTTTGAAGTCAACATCATGCTCATCGGTGTTTGGTCCGAATCTGATTTCTTTAACCTCATTAACTACAGCATTCGCTTTTAGTTCTTTTTGTTTCTTCTTTTGTTCGTATAAGAACTTATTGTAATCTGCAATACGACAAACCGGTGGTTCTGCATTTGGAGAGATTTCAATCAAATCCAATCCAACTTGCTCAGCCAATTTCATCGCTGCGGCCAAACTTAGCACCGCGCTTTCAATATCGTCACCAACTACTCTGACCTCTGGTGCCGTAATAAATTTATTAATACGGTGTAATGCTTCCCTTCTTCCACGATTTGGGCGAGGTCCACTAGGCTTTTTCGGCTTTACGGTTGGTTTAAACGGTTTCTTTTGCAATATTATTATAAGTTTTTAATTCAATTGGTTTTCAATTTCTGCATTCACATAAGCTACAAATGCTTCAACTGACATTGATCCCAAATCTTCACCACCTTGCTTTCTAACCGTTACAGTGTTATCAGTTTGTTCCTTCTCGCCTATAATCAGCATTAATGGAACGCGCTTCAATTCTGCATCACGAATTTTCTTGCCAGTTTTTTCCGACCTGTCGTCAATGAGGGCGCGAATATCGTGCTTTTTTAGGACATTTAAAAGTTTTTCTGAATATTCTTGATATTTCTCGCTGATTGGAAGAATAATTACCTGTTCAGGATTCAACCACAATGGGAATTTACCTGCATAGTGTTCCAATAAAAATCCGATGAAACGCTCGTGGGTACTCAATGGCGCTCTATGGATAATCAATGGTCTTTCTTTTTCACTCTTCTCGTTGATGAAATACAAATCAAAACGCTCTGCTTGCGCAAAGTCAACCTGATTGGTAGCCAAAGTAAACTCTCTGCCTATCGCACTGTAGATTTGAATGTCGATTTTCGGACCGTAAAACGCTGCTTCGTCTTCTACCTCAATAAAAGGGATGTTCGCATTTACCAATACACTGCGCACCATGTCCTCAGTCTCTTTCCACAATTCTGGTGAATTGATGTACTTCTGACCAAGTTTCTTAGGATCGTGTTTGCTAAAACGCATCACATATTTATCGATACCAAATACTTTGAAGTATTTTAAATACAAAGCGTTTACGGCTTTGAATTCTGCCTCAAACTGTGCTTTTGTGCAATAGATATGGGCATCGTTCATTTGTAGTGAACGCACGCGCATCAAGCCAAACAACTCTCCAGTTTGCTCGTATCGGTAACAAGTACCATATTCAGCATAGCGAACAGGTAAATCTCTGTATGATTTTGGTGTCGCTGCAAATATTTTATGGTGGTGCGGACAGTTCATCGCCTTTAGATAGTAGTTAATACCATCCAATTCCATTGGCGGGAACATGCTGTCTTTGTAGTAGGGAAGGTGACCGCTCTTAATGTATAAGCTCTCTTTTGCAATGTGTGGAGACTTTACACGCATGTAACCAGCGTCTTTCTCGGTCTTCTTTGCAAATCCTTCTAACAATTCAATGATGGCAGCACCTTTAGGTAACCATAATGGCAAACCTGGTCCGATATCATCATCAAAAGCAAATATTTCTAGTTCTTTCCCCAATAATCTGTGGTCGCGTTTCTTTGCTTCTTCAAGCATTAACATGTGCGCATCCAATTCAGATTTCTTAGGGAAAGTAATTCCGTAAATTCTTGTTAATTGTTTGTTTTTTTCATCGCCTCTCCAATAAGCACCAGCCAAATTTAACAACTTAACCGCTTTGATAAAGCCTGTGTTTGGTAAATGTGGTCCTCTGCACAAATCGGTAAAATTGCCTTGTTCGTAAAACGTAATTTCACCATCTGTCAAATCTTGAATCAACTCCAATTTGTATTCGTCGCCTTTTTGGGTAAAATACTCAAGGGCTTCTGCTTTTGAAACTTCTTTGCGGATATAGGCATTTTCTTGTTTAGCCAATTCAAGCATTTTAGCTTCTAGTTTGGCGAAATCTTCACTGCTGAATTTGTGCTCACCCAAATCGATGTCGTAGTAAAACCCGCTGTCAATGGCTGGTCCGATACCAAATTTAACCCCTGGATACAAAGCTTCTAAGGCCTCAGCCAAAAGGTGGGCAGATGAATGCCAAAAGGTTTGTTTGCCTTCTTTGTCATCCCATTTTAACAACACCAAATTTGCATCTTCCGTTATCGGTCTTCCCGTTTCCACGACTACTCCGTTAACTTTTGCTGCGATAATGTTACGCGCTAAGCCTTCGCTTATGCTTTGCGCAACTTGATGGGCTGTTACACCTTGGGGATAGTTTCTGACACTTCCGTCTGGTAATGTGATTTGAATTTCCGACATAAAAAGGATTGCAAAGATAATACGTTTTACTCAAAATATTTGAATAGAAAAATCCGAAAAAACTTTAGAATTATTTGCTACTTACTGAGTATTTAGAAGCTTCGTTTACCCATTCGCTATGCTTGTGCAAAATAAATTGCTTACGGATATTGTGCCACTGTAGAGATTAATTTTGAAATTATGAGGAGCAATAAAGATAAAATTATAAATACGGTACCAGTACTTCTGTTGTCATTCTTATTAGAGTCTTTTGAACCCATGCCTATTAAAGAAAACAATACCGATAATACAGCCAATATTATTGTGATAGTTAAATAAGCAAATGCAGCAGCATTTAGTATGATGAAAAAACTTATCAAGGCAAGAAGGAAAAAAACGATACCTAAGGTGTTAAAAGTTTCTTGGCTTTCCTCTGAGAAGCCTTTCCCTTTTTTGCTAGAATGAAAAAGATGAACAATTGCTTTGCGACTTTGCCTTACATGACTGCGGTTTGACTTAACTATAGGTAAACTTAAATTTTTGTCTTTTTGAACGTGTTTCCCAATTATTTCAAATGAATTTGTGTTTTGAGGCACATTTGGATTTACATCTGGAACAATAAAATTAGTCGAGTAGTTTGATGTGTTTTGTTCAAGAAAGTCGCCTGAAAAGCTTGTTTTTATTGGTTTCGCCGATTTACACCCTATAAATAAGATGGCAAAAAACAATATGAAAGCAAACGTTTTCATATTTCAAATGTAGGGAAAAAACAGATACTAGGGTGAGTTAAAACCGCCAGGCTAAACCAACAGTATTGGTGAGGCCCACTCTAGATGAGTAGATATTCCACCTTTTTTCTTTTCGTTCTGCCAAAGGCTTATCGATATTGAATTTGTAAAAATGGGCATCCACCGTGGCATCCACAATATTGATGATGTAAAATGCGGCCATGGCAATAATGCTGTAATCTCTATTGGTTCGGTAATAATTTCTTTGAGCCTTTAAAGATTCAATTGGGATATTGGCGTAAAATTGAGCAGGATTTGTACTGCTGTCATTGTCCGATAATAGATTCAATGCATTTTGTTTCCTGCGCAAAGAGTCTCTGTTTCGAAACATAAAATAGGCAGAAGTACCAATAGCGGCATAAACGATAGGTATTTTCCAGTATTTTTCATTGTAGGCTTGACCTAAGCCAGGCAAAAATGCACTGTATAAACTGGCCTTATGGGGCGAATGTTTGGCTGGTGTTTTTAAACTGTCTTTCTTAACTTGAATTCCTGAGAATACAAACTTTGGCTCTAAAGCCCTAGCAAATGTATTGCTTTGAAAAACGATTAAAAGACCAAATAAAATCCACTTATTCATTGTCAGCTAAGCTGCTCAAAATTCGTTCCAAATCTTCGTAGTCTTTAAAGCTGATTACAATTTCACCTTTATTGCCTTTAGATTTGATGGCGACATTACTGGCCAAATTTTGATGTATTTTTTCAATTTTGAATTTTAATGCATCGTCAATTTCGAATATAGCAGGAGCAGATTTGCTAGGGGTTGAAGAAGGAGCAGTCTTATTGGTTTTTGCCTGTTTTACAATTTCTTCAGCACCTCTAACGCTTAAACTTTCGTTTTCAATACGCTTAAACAATATGATTTGTTCGTCGGTGTCTTCAACACTCAAAATAACCTTAGCATGACCCATGCTGATTTTATTTTGTTGCAAGCCAATTTGAACTTCATCTGGTAATTTCAACAAACGCAAATAGTTGGTAACTGTGCTTCTTTCTTTACCTACTCGTTCGCCCAATTCTTCTTGTTTCAAATTGCATTCTTCCAATAAACGTTTGTAACTCAAGGCAACCTCAATCGCATTTAAGTTTTCACGTTGAATGTTTTCAATCAATGCCATCTCTAGCATTTCTTGGTCGTTCGCAATTCTGATATAGGCAGGAATGCGCTCTAAACCAGCCATAATAGAGGCTCTGGTTCTGCGTTCACCACTTATTAATTGGTATTTGTCATAACCCATTTTGCGCACAGTAACTGGTTGTATCAAACCATGTACTTTAATGGATTCAGACAATTCATTTAAAGCTTTAACTTCAAATTCTGTTCTTGGTTGAAAAGGGTTGGCTTCAATATCGTTGACATCAATTAATTGAACGCCACCACCAGCGCGGTATTCATCGCTTACAGTGATATCTGTATCTGCGTTGTTAAGTAGGGCAGATAAGCCTCTTCCTAGGCCACCTTTTTTGGGTTTAAACGGGGTTTCTTTTTCTTTGCTCATTTCACTCATATTTGTGCGTTATTCCATTATTTTTTCAGTTTTCTCCATTCTTGTCATGCCATTTCTTTGCAGAATTTCTCTGGCTAAGTTTAAGTAGGTTGTAGAACCTTTACTTGCTACGTCGTGAGAGATTACTGGTACGCCAAAACTAGGTGCTTCACTTAGCTTGGTGTTTCTTGGAATAATGGTATCAAAAACCAAGTCTTGGAAGTGCATTTTTACATCTTCAACCACATGGTTACTCAATCTCAAACGAGAATCGTACATGGTTAACAATATGCCTTCTATGCCTAAGTTTTTATTCAATTCTTTTTGAACGATACGGATGGTGTTTAACAATTTACCCAAACCTTCTAATGCAAAGTATTCGCATTGAACAGGAATGATAATTGAATCGGCCGCACACAATGAGTTGGTGGTAATTAAACCCAATGAAGGAGAACAATCGATGATAATAAAATCGTATTCTTTTTTCAAAGGTTCGAATACACGTTTCATCACGCGTTCGCGGTTTGGTAAATCAATCATCTCCAATTCAGCACCTACTAGGTTGATGTTTGAAGGCAATAAATCTAAATATTTTAAATCGGTGCTCAACACAACGTCTTTCGGTGGCGTGTCGTTGATTAAGCAATCGTATAATCCTATTTTAATGTTTTGTGGATCGAATCCAATTCCAGATGATGAGTTTGCTTGAGGATCTGCATCAACTAAAAGTGTCTTGAATTCAAGTACCGCAAGACTGGCTGCTAAGTTAATGGCAGTGGTGGTTTTTCCTACTCCACCTTTTTGATTGGCTATTGTGATTATTTTTCCCATTGATTGTGCGTGTATCTGTTATATATCTAAGGTTTGACCGATGTTCATTAGCGTTAATAGTTTGCCTGACAAATTGAATTGATTAACGGCTTCTTGATGGTCAACAACGATGTAACCAAATGTGTCGTAATGCATACCGATGATGTGGTTGCATTTTATAAATTTAGATGCAGTAATGGCATCTGTAACGTCCATTGTAAAATTGTTGCCTATTGGCAAAAAAGCGAAACTTAAATTGTGTCTCTCTGCAATTAACTGCATGTCTAAAGTTAATGCTGTATCGCCGCTGTAGTAAAATGATTTGCCTTCTGAATCGATAACAAAACCAGCAGGATTTCCTCCGTAACTGCCATCAGCAAATGAACTTGAGTGAACGGCTTTTACCATTTGTACGGTACCGAAATCAAAATTAAAGAATCCGCCAATATTCATTGGATGGGTGTTCTCATGCCCTTGGCGCTTGGCCCATTCTGATATTTCCCAAATACCGATAATTTTAGCGCCGGTGCGTTTTGCAATGGCTATGGCATCGGCTGTATGGTCGTGGTGGGCGTGACTTAAAAAGATATAATCTGCTTCTATTGCATTGATGTCTATGTCTTTAGCCAAAGGGTTCTCCGAAATGAAAGGGTCAAATAACAAGGCTTTTCCACCTGTGTGAATACTGAAACAAGAGTGTCCGTAATATTTTACCTTCATTTGTACTTAAATTTGAACTTTCAAAAATAGGATGAAGCACTCTAGAAATTTTCTTAAAACTTGGCTAATTTTCCCCATAGCAATTTGGATAAATAGTTGTCAAAATGTGGATAATTCAAAATTTTCGAATTACTTTTTCTATAATGAAGACCAAAATATCACCACTTTAGATCCTGCTTTTGTTAAAGCTCAAAGTGAAATTTGGGCCGTGTCTCAAATCTTTGAAGGCCTTGTAGAATATGATGACAGTTTAAATGTAGTGCCTTGTTTGGCCAAATCGTGGACCATTAGTCCAGACGGAAAAACCTATACGTTTAATTTAAGAACGGATGTTTATTTTCATAAGAGTTCTTTGTTTAAAGATTCAAGCAGAAAAATGAATGCTGGGGATGTGGTTTTTAGTTTATCAAGAATTGCCGACCCCAAAACGGCTTCTCCGGGGGCATGGATTTTTAACGATAAAATGGACCTGCGTTTTTTTGAAAATTCTGACTCTTTTAAATTGCCCATCCGTGCCATCAATGACAGCACTGTGGTTCTAGAATTAACCCATGCCTTCAGTCCTTTTTTAGGCATATTGGCCATGCCGTATTGTTTCATTGTTCCAAAAGAAATAAACACCAACGAGTTTAGAAACCATCCAATAGGCACAGGTCCTTTCGCATTCCGAAAATGGGAAGAGGAGGTAAGTGTTTTGTTGGGGAGGAATACCTTGTATTACCGTTTTGAAGGCGCTAAGCGTTTGCCTTTTTTAGATGGTGTGTTAATTGACAATGTGAAAAACAAGCAAACGGCTTTTATGAAGTTTGTTCAAGGTGAATACGACTTTTTTAATGGCATAGATGCCACGATAAAAGATGAATTGCTGAGCCGCTCTGGTCGCTTAAAACCAAAGTACACCTCAGAATTTAAACTATTTAAATCGCCCTTCCTTAACACCGAGTATATCGGATTTAATGTGGGTCCCAAATTTAAAAACGAAGCAAGCAGCAATCTCAATTTTAGAAAAGCTTTGAATTTTGCAATAGACCGCGAAAAGTTAATTGGATTCTTGCGCAATGGGGTAGGGATTCCTGCTTATTATGGTTTTACCCCCAGCGGTTTGCCAAAGTATCCATACGCTAACATAGAAAAGACAATTTTCAACCTTGACAGTGCCGTTTATTATTTAAAGGCATCCAAAATCAATTTGAAAACCATGAAACCTATTGAGCTTAATACCACTCAAGATTATTTAGAGTTGATGGTTTTTGTGCAAAAGGAATGGGCGAAAATTGGAGTACCAGTTAAAATCAATGTGCATCCATCTAGTTTTTTAAGACAGTTGAGGAAAGACCAAGAAATTAGTTGCTGGCGTGGCAGTTGGATTGCCGATTACCCTGATCCGGAAAACTATTTGGTTTGTTTTGAAACCAGAAACTTCAGTCCCAATGGTCCAAATTATTTCCATTATTCAACTGCAAGCTACGACCAAATGGTGCAAGAAAGCAATATGTGTTTGAATGATTCAATACGCATGCAACTGTTGGCAAAAGCAGAAAATAAAATGAAGTCAGAGCTGCCTTGTGTGGTGCTTTATTACGACGAGAGTATACGCATGACTCAAAACTGGATCCAAGGTTTGAACGCCAATCCAATTAATTTTTTACGCCTGCGAGGGGTCAAAAAAACAAAAAAGTAATTAGTCTTTTATTCCCTTTAGTAAAGCATAAATGGCCATTGAATGTCCGTGGCCAAGTTGGAAATCTTCCTTTAACCATTTAACAATATCACCTGCTTTTACATTGGGTGCAATATTGTTGTTTGTGTAAAATCCTTTTTTCTCAGCTAGGGCTTTGAATTCTTCTGGTCCCAGACCAGTTTTGCTTTTGATGTTGTCTAAATAGGCTTGAAATGACATGTGTTTAAAATTAAATAGTTTAGTTTTTGTTTTGTTCTATCGTCAAAGATAATCCATACCACAAAAAAAGTAAAATATTATTTTTTAACAATATAAATGCCTCAATCACTTTGCAAAACACGGCTGCCGATTTACAAACAACATGTATTAATTAAATAAAAATCAGTGTTGAATTAAGACTGCATTCTGGCCTCTAAACGCTCAATATACTTCCATTTCAAAACCGCAATTTGCGTTTCCAACCAAAGAGCTTCCGTTGCTTTGGTTTTAATGGTTTCTAGAAGATCCGATTTTAGGGATTCAATCTGAGTGTCAATAGACTGTTTAGAATTTTCATCTACCTCGTCAATCATTTCATTGAGTTCCATCATATCCATCAAGAATTCTTGAGGCAATTTGATGTTGTCGTCGCCGTGACTGAGTTTTAATTCCACCAAGTATTGAGCGCGGCGGATGTCATTGCTCAAAGTTTTGTAGGCGATGTTGTTGAAAGATGAACTCGCAACCGCAATGTTTTGGGCTTGTGGGTCGTCGCCGTAATAGTCGGGGTGGTAGAGTTTGCTTTTGTCTAAGTAACAGTTTTTAAGCACCGCTTTATCGATATCAAATACCTCTTCCAATCCGTAAAAAAGGAAATAGTTATTGGTATTTGGTCTCTCTAAAACGGGGTGGCTCATTTACTGAATATTTTATAGATGTCGTTGCCAAATGCAAAGACCATAAGACCAAGTAAAAGCACCATGCCAATAACTTGCATCACTTGCATAAACTTCTCACTCAATGGTCGTCTGATAATCATTTCAATGATTAAGAAAACAACGTGACCGCCATCTAGTGCTGGTATTGGCAACAAATTCATAAAGGCCAAAATCAAACTTAATAAACCTGTTAAGGCCCAAAATCTTTCCCATACCCAAGTTGATCCAAACATGGTTGCAATACCTATTGGTCCTTGAACCGATTTACGAGGATCAATTTTACCACTTACCAATTTCTTTAAACCAGTAATGTTGTCGCTTAAGGCTTCGCTTGCTTTGTTTGCCCCAGTTGGTAGAGCAGACGTTAAAGAGTAATCGATGTTCTCTAAATCGTTTAGGTAATATATTTGTTGGAAGAACCCTAGAGTTCCATCTTTACTTACTGTTACTGGAATGCTTAAGGTATCAGCACCTCTTATCACTCTAAGATTGGTTTTCTTTCCACCGTAGTTTACGATACGTTCTTTGTATTCGTGGTACCATTCAACAGCGGTATCATTAAGTCCAATGACTTGGTCGTTCTTTTTCAAACCAGCTTTCTCTGCTTCAAATCCTTTCGCTACACTGTCAACAATGCATGGCATGCGCAGGTCGAATAATGAATTTTTCTTATCAGAAATTTGGTCAATGATATTGTCTGGTAAAGTCAATTTAATTGACTGTCCATCGCGCATCACATCATAGTAATTGCCAGAAGTTAAAAACACAGAAGGCTTTTTAATTTCATCTATATATTTAGCAGGAACACCATTTACACCCAATATCACATCACCGTCTTTAAGACCGATGTTGCGGCCAACTTCTTGAGCGTGTATGCCGTATTTTACTTTGTTAAGAGGCAATTTTGTGTCGCCGTAATACCATGTTGCAAGGATGAAAATTAAGAAACCCAAAACAAAGTTTACAGTCACACCACCAATCATAACGATTAGTCTTTGCCAAGCTGGTTTGCTTCTGAATTCCCAAGGCTCTGCTGCTTTTTTAAGCTGTTCGGTATCCATGCTTTCATCGACCATGCCAGAAATTTTAACATAGCCACCCAAAGGCAACCAACCGATACCGTATTCTGTATCGCCGCGTTTGAAGCTGAATAATTTAAATCCCCAAGCATCAAAGAAAAGGTAGAATTTTTCTACTTTAATGCCAAACATTCTCGCTGCTACAAAATGTCCTAATTCGTGTAAGGTAACTAAAATTGCTAATGCCAGAATAATCTGACTTGCCATAATCAATGCGTCCATGATAATAAAGGTGCGAAGATAATCAATTTAATGGAATAAGGGAAAGCGTTCAACGGGTAAATGCAGTAGCTTAGCGAGTAGGGGAAACAGCAAGAGCAAGAGGGTTGAGCAAAGCCGTTGGAAATGCGTCTAAATTTCGTTTCTTTTAGTCAAAGTTTTGTCGATGTCTAAATAAGGTTGACCGTTTTAAACTAACGTAATGTTGTAAGTGGGGTGTTTTCCACCC
>JAOASJ010000007.1 GCA_030158725.1 Bacteroidia bacterium | reverse complement strand
TAACTAATAACTATTAACCAGAATCTATCGTCCCTCTCTCGGTTTCAAGTATTCAGCTTGTTTGTCTAGCAATTGACTTACGTACAAGAGTAAGTGTTCTTGGAAATCGAAGGATCCTAATATTTCAACTTCATCGAGTAGGCCCATCACGAAACGGGTGATAGGTAGCGCATCATTTACAGTTAATCTTAAAATATAGGTTTGGTTTTTAGGCTCTGGCTTGATGTAATGAGCTGTTAATGGATATTCCTCTTTTAGTAAAAGATAGGCACGCAAACTCAGTCGGATATCTATGTCAAATTTGGGTTTATCACTTTCAGCATAACCAAATGCATCTGTGGGAACCAATTGGTGTTTTGATTTGTGTTTAATGTTCGATTTTAATACTTCGATTTCAGAAATTCTGCTGAGGTTAAAGTATTTGTTTTTCGAGCCTTTTATTTCGTAGGCACACAGAGAATCATAGTTATCGGAAAGTCCAATGGGTTCAACTTTACGGTCAGCTATGTTTTGTGAGCTTACACTATGGTATTTTTTTAATACAATCTGTTTATTATTGATGATGGCATAGTTTATTTGCTCAATTATTTTTCCTAGGTGGGCATGTAAAAGGTTTTCCCCATGAAAAATGATTTCAGATTTTTGATAAACTTTTTTAAGCAAGGAATCTCTCAGTTTGTTTTTCTTGCCAGTAGAGAGTATGAGCTCTTTAAGTAAGCTTGCTTCTTCGTTTGTAAAACTTGCTTCTACTTCCGCTTCACCTTCGATATAGTAACGTTTTGCAATGTCTTTTTGCAGATTGAACCCTAGTTCTTTAATGAGGTCAAGGTAACGGTATACTGTACGTTCTGTATTGTCCAATAAAGTTGCAAGCGCAGATATTTGTTTGGGCGGATTCTTTTTAAGAAGTGAAATGAGCTGCAAAACTCTCAGTATTTTATGCTGGTTATGCATGTCTTATTGGGTCATACAAATTGAATGAATAAAATTGGATTGTGCAAGTG
>JAOASJ010000006.1 GCA_030158725.1 Bacteroidia bacterium | reverse complement strand
CTGCACTAGAAATTTATTTCACAAAATACAGAGCAGGACAAAGCGCCACGGGATGAAATCTTAGTTAATAACCGAAACAAACAAGCATCTTCGACTGCCTTCCTCTTGCCCTTGCTTTGTACTCCGTAACTTTAGTGAAGGAGTGCTCTTGCGTTCTTTGTGGCTTGCCACAAAGAACTTACTGATTATCCCTCCACTCGTACACCCAACCGCTTTGGATCATCTCCAAATGGCCTTCTGTACACTCTTCGCGGGTGCCTTTGAAATTAGGAATTTCAAGTACCCATTCTAAAAGTTCAGTGAAACGGATACGGTAGATTTTAGATTCGCCGAAATCGTCGCCAAATCTTTCATATAATGCCATAGAAATGTCTTCATGGTCTTTCCAGTATATTGGTAATTCGAAACTCATAGATTAAAACTTAATGGCCTATAATTAATGATTGATCAGGTACAGTAACCACCAAATCTTGGTCCTCTAACAACACACATTGGCAAGCCAAACGCGAATTGTATTTAGGACTGCGGGCACGGTCTACGAAATCTTCCTCCTTGTCACTTATCTCAGCCAAAGCATCTGCGCCTTGCTCTACATAAATATGACAAGTACTGCAAGCGCATACAGCGCCACAGTTGTGGTGCAAATCAACATCACTGTCCAATGCCACATCTAGTATCATTTCTCCTTTCGAAATCTCAACCGTAATGGGCGATTTATCTTTTTCCTCAAAATTGAAGGTTATTGTCGGCATAATTAGGGTGGCAAATTTAGATGAATTCTAAATAACTTCTTTAGGCTTCATCAATTTTAACAATAGAAATATAAGGAACACCAATATGCCTGCAACAAATGGGTACAAACAATAGCTGCGGATACCGAGTATAAAAAACTCATCAAGCATCCACGAGGCATTGGCCAATATCCAAAAAGCTATAGAAACATTGGGAAGAAAGCGGTCTTTGTCGCCATACGTTACATAAACCATAAGCAGGGCAACCAATACTGTAGGTATGGCCATTACGACACCGAAAGTTCGGTAGGTCATTAACCAACACAAGTCTTTTAACAACCAAAGTGGAATGTGTATGGTCTCTAAAAAAAACACCACACGTGGATTCCTGAATTGATTGCTACCTGACATTAATTGTATAAGGCAGCTTTTCTTTCAGTTACTGAATCGTCGTCCAAATACTCATCGTAAGTGCAATGCTTATCAATCATACCATTTGGCCCGATCTCGATAATTCTGTTCGCTACGGTGTTCAAGAACTCATGGTCATGAGAATAGAACAACAAGATACCTTTATAGTCAATAAAACTGTTGTTTAAAGATTGAATACTTTCCAAGTCCAAGTGGTTGGTAGGCTCATCGGCGATAATACAGTTAGGACTTTCAAGCATAGATTTACTCATCATACATCTTACTTTCTCTCCTCCACTCAATACTTTCGCTTTCTTTAAACTCTCTTCACCACTGAACAACATTTTACCTAAGAAACCACGGATAAATGTTTCATCTTTTTCTTTTGAAAACTGTCTCAACCAATCAACCAAACTCAAATCAACGCCCTCGAAATAAGGAGAGTTGTCATTGGGAATATAAGTACGTTTGATGGTTACACCCCAATCGGCTGTTCCGGTTTGTGGTGTTTCGTTACCATTAATACACTCAAACAATTTGGTAATTGCTAAAGCATTTCTAGATAAGAAAGCTACTTTTTCACCTTTACTAACGGTAAAGTTAATGTTGCTGAAAAGGTTTTTGCCATCGTTCAAGCAACTAAGATTTTCAACGGTCAAAACTTGATCACCGGCCTCACGCTCTTGAATAAAGAATATACCAGGGTATTTTCTGGTTGAAGGTTTAATTTCCTCAATATTCAATTTGTCAATCATCTTACGACGGCTGGTTGCTTGTTTACTTTTCGCAACGTTCGCTGAGAATCGTTGGATGAAATCCATCAATTCCTTTTTCTTTTCTTCTGATTTCTTGTTTTGGTCAGAGCGTTGTTTCAAAGCCAACTGACTACTTTGGTACCAGAAAGTATAGTTACCAGAATAAGTGGTAATTTTATTAAAGTCGATATCGGCAACGTGGGTACACACTGCATCTAAGAAGTGCCTATCGTGCGATACCACCAATACTGTATTTTCAAAATTGGCCAAGAAATTTTCCAACCATGCGATGGTCTCAACATCCAAGTCATTCGTCGGCTCGTCCATTAACAAAATATCAGGATTACCAAACAATGCTTGCGCCAATAAGACACGTACTTTTTGGTTGTTGTTCAATTCATGCAAAGGTCTGAAGTGAATGTCTTCACCAATTCCCAAACCACTTAACAAAGACGCTGCATCACTGTCTGCGTTCCAACCTTCCATTTCAGCAAATTTTTCTTCCAATTCAGAAGCACGAATTCCATCCTCATCGGTGAAGTCTTCTTTGGCGTAAATAATTTCCTTTTCTTTGATGATGCTGTAAAGTTCTTTGTTACCCATGATCACTGTTTCAAGGACTTGAAACTCGTCAAATTCAAAGTGATTTTGTTTTAAAACACTCATACGTTTGCCTTTTTCAATTTCCACTCTACCGGTTGTCGGCTCTATTTCTCCAGATAGGATTTTAATGAAAGTAGATTTACCAGCTCCGTTTGCGCCAATTACACCATAGCAATTGCCTGGAATAAACTTTACATTTACCTCATCGAACAGAACCCTTTTCCCATAACGTAGGGAGACATTTGAAACATTAATCATAAATTATTTTTGGGTGCGCAAAGATAACAAAAATTGCGCGCATTTAATAGCAAACCCAGAAACTCAAATTTGCAATTAAAAAATACTTAGAAATACCTATGTTTGTGGTTTATAACCCATTCAAATATGAAGAAACTATTTATGCTTGTTTGTTTGCTGAGCACATTCTCTCAGATTAAAGCACAAGAAGACTCGTTTTCCATGGAAAGCTTGCAATTATTAATGCGTTCAGACAGCATTCTAAAAACCTTCCATTACAAAACCGGCAAAGTGATTATTGGTGAAAATTTAGCCACTGTTAATGTACCACAGGGCTGTTTGTACCTTGGACCAGAAGAATCAAAAGTACTTATGGAAGAAATTTATGGCAACCCGCCATCTCCACTTTCATTGGGTATGCTTTTGTCTGACACACCTAACATGATTAGCGGTATGCGTTGGTTGGTAGACATCAACTACAACAACGAAGGCCACGTGAAAGATGACGATGCTAAAGACATTAACTACGACGATTTGCTTAAACAATTAAAAGAAGAAGCTGAGGCTTCAAGCAAAGAGCGTGTTGAACAAGGATTTGAAAAAGTAAGCATGTTGGGCTGGGCTTCTACTCCATTTTACGACGAGAAAAACAAAAAACTTCACTGGGCTAAAGAACTTGCTTTTGGCACAGATGAAGAACATACTCTTAACTACAACATCCGTGTTTTAGGTCGTGAAGGTTTCTTAGAAATGAACATCATCACCGGCATGTCTATGTTACCAGAAGTAAAAAAAGACATCAATATGATTTTGGCATCTACCAATTTCAATGCAGGACAAACTTATGCTGACTTCAATGAAGACACTGATAAACTTGCTGAATACGGTATTGGTGGTTTGATTGTTGGTGGTATTTTAGCTAAAACCGGCATATTGGCAAAAATTGGAATTTTCTTATTGAAAATCATTAAGCCTTTAATTATTGGTATCATCGCTTTATTCGGATTCTTAGGTAAAAAGTTCTTCGGACGCAAAAAAGAAGAAGAAGAAGAAACTCCAGCTATTGAAGAAGCTCCAGAAGCTGAAAACACCGATGAAAACAAATCTGCTGAATAATTAAATTCAACTTATACAAGAAAAAGCCTGCTCTAACCCAGCAGGCTTTTTTATTTAAATTAGTTTTCAATTTAATGATTGCAATCAGTATTTAAAGCCTGCGAAAGTGCGAATTTTACAGCATCAAATCCTAAACAATCAAAACATTATGAATTCTCATTTTCAAAACAAAGTCGCCATCGTTACAGGCTCATCATTTGGCATTGGACGCGCCACTGCCATTGAGTTTGCCAAACATGGTGTTAAATTGGTATTGGCCGACTGTGTCGAAGACCAAGAAACTTTACACATGGTAAAAGCCATGGGAAGTGAAGGCATTTTTGTAAAATGCGATGTTTCAAAATCTGAAGATGTTCAAAACCTTGTAAAAGTAGCAGTCGCCACCTATGGTCAAATTGACTTTGCGTTTAACAATGCGGGTATTGAAGGTGTATCAAATTCCACCGCTTTATGCACTGAAGAGAATTGGGACAAAGTCATTGCCATTAACTTAACTGGTGTTTTCCTTTGTATGAAATACATACTCCCTGTAATGTTGGAACAAGGCAAAGGTGCTATTGTAAACAATGCATCGGTGGCTGGTTTGGTAGGATTTCAAAACAGTCCTGCTTATGTTGCGAGCAAACACGGAATTGTGGGTTTAACCAAAACCACTGCATTGGAATACATCCAAAAAGGAATACGCGTTAATGCAGTTTGCCCAGGCATTATCAGCACCCCAATGATAGACCGATTTACAGGAAAAAATAAAGAAATAGAAAAACAATTTGTGTCCATGGAACCTATTGGCCGCATGGGTGAACCTGCTGAGGTTGCCAATGCCGTGGTTTGGCTTTGCTCGAATGAAGCATCCTTCATTAGCGGTCATGCCATGCCGATTGATGGTGCATGGACAGCACAATAATTATGAAAGAACCGATAATCTGTACTGCCGACGAAGCAGTAAAAAACATTAAAAGTGGCATGCGCATTTTTATACAAGGCAGCGCCGCCACTCCCCTAACTTTATTAGATGCCTTGGCTAGACGAAAACACGAATTACAAAATGTAGAATTGGTGAGCATGAGCACCTATGGTGGCGACCTATTCAGCGACCCTGAATTTGAAGGCCATTTTTATTTGAATTCACTTTTTGTTTCCTCCAATGTCCGCAATATTGTGAACTCTGGTGCAGGCGATTATATCCCCGTTTTCTTAAGTGAGATTCCCCGTTTGTTTGATCAAAATATACTGCCCTTAGACATCGCTTTTGTAAATGTATCGCCGCCCGACAAACACGGTTATTGCTCGCTAGGAACTTCTGTTGACATCAGCCGTTCAGCCATTAGAAACGCCAAATACACCATTGCACAAGTCAATAAAAAAATGCCGAGAACCCATGGTGATGGCATTATACATATTTCCCGTTTCGACACCTTGGTATACGTCGACCAAGATCTTCCAACTGTTTCCTATGCTGAAAAAATTGATGAAGCCAGCATGTCCATCGGACGCTATTGTGCCGAATTAATCGAAGACCGCTCTACTTTACAAATGGGTATAGGCCATATTCCCGATGCGGTGATGTCATGTTTGCACAACCACAAAGATTTGGGCATACACACAGAAATGTTTTCTGACGGATTGCTTCCTTTGATTGAGGAAGATGTAATAACAAATAAATACAAGAAAAAACACCGTGGCAAAATCGTTACTGGTTTTGTAGTGGGCAGCAGAAAACTATATGACTTCGTAGACGATAATCCCATGGTTTCTTTCCTCGATATTGATTATGTAAACGATGCGACCATTATTCGTTGCAATCCAAAAGCGGTATCCATTAACTCTGCAATTGAGATAGATATTACGGGTCAGGTTTGCTCCGACTCCATTGGCACTTACCAATTCTCAGGCGTTGGCGGACAAATAGATTTCATGCGTGGTGCCGCCTTATCAGAAGGTGGAAAACCAATTATAGCTATCTCATCGACCACCCATAAAGGAGGTTCTAAAATTGTTCCTACCCTTAAAACTGGAGCGGGTGTAGTAACAACAAGAGCCCACATGCATTATATTGTGACAGAGTTTGGTGTAGCCAATTTGTTTGGTAAAAATCTAGCCCAACGCGCCTATGAAATGCTAAAAGTTGCCAATCCAATGCACCACGAAATGTTGGACAAAGCCATTTTCGAGCGTTTTGGAAAAAGATATTTTGCTGGCAACACTTTATAAGCTTCCCCAACAATTGATATTCATCAGTTTTGGCCCAAATATTAAAAGTATTTAAGCACTTAATTACTTTTAATATAAAACTAACATTAACTTTGTACCATAAAACAAGACAATATGTATACAAGGCAATTATTTCTAGATGTGACAAGTCTAGCACCACGTGAAAAACACCCAAGAATATTTGAGTTATTTGATGCACTAAACGAAAAAGAAAGTTTACTCATATACAACGACCATGATCCAAAGCCGTTGTATTATCAGATGATTGCAGAAAGAGGTAAAACATTTGATTGGAAATACATTGAAAAAGGACCAGAAGTTTGGCGGGTTGAAATAATAAAATCAATATATGAAGAAGGTGATTTAAGTATTGGCGAAATATGCAGCAAAGACCTACGCAAAGCCCAAGTCTTTGAAAAATATGGTATAGACTTTTGTTGTGGAGGCAAGAAATCAATAAAACAAGTTTGCAAAGAACAAAACTTAGACATAGAAGAGCTACTTGAAGCCTTAGAAACAAAAAATGGTGTCGAAAACAAAATTAATTTTTTAAACTTTGAATTAGAAAATTTAATTGACTATATTTTAACAAACCACCATGAATATGTATACCAAAATATGCCTACCCTTTTGAGTTTAGGTGAAAAAGTTTCCACAGTTCACAGCAGCACCCATCAGGAATTAAAAAGAATATACCAACTAATGCAAGAAGCGAATAATGAACTTATTTTACACCAACAAAAAGAAGAAAAAGTATTGTTCCCTACATTATTAAAACTTCAAAACTTGAAGTCACACAGACTTAATAAGGATAAATTTTTATTTGACACATTAAGAACACCATTAAATATTATGGAAATGGAGCATGAATCTCTTGGTGAAATCATGCATGAAATAAAACATTTAAGCAACAATTACGAAGCACCAAAAGATGCATGCAATTCGTACAAGCTTTTATATAACCGATTAGAAGAATTTGAAAACAATATGACAATCCATATGCATTTAGAGAATAACATTTTATTTCCTAAATCACTTGAATTAGAAAAATCACTGGCAATTTAAAGTCCTAAAATCCTAGACAAAACTTTGCTCAATATTTTAGAATCAGACAATTAAGCATACAAATATTTGGATTTTTGAACTTTTCAATGCAGATTTGTTCTAGGTCTTTAAATATTTACTTCTATAGTAAGGAGTAAAAAAAACAACTGTAAACGTCGTAAATTATACATACTATGCTTATAAGCAACACCTGCAAAGCAGCAATTAAGGCCGTCATTTATTTGGCTGCTAAATCAGAGCAAGACCAAAAAAGCCCTATCAAAGAAATAGCAACATCAGTTGGGGAAAATGAACATTCGGTTGGCAAGCTATTACAAACTTTAGTGAAACAAGGCATCATTAACAGCAGCAAGGGACCAAGTGGAGGATTTTACTTGAGTAAAACACAAAGTAATCAATCGCTATACAAAATAGTTGAAGCAATTGATGGCAAGCATATTTTTAATAAATGTGGCTTGGGTTTGCACAAATGCTCTGCAAAACATCCTTGTCCAATTCACAATGAATATGAAACAGCTAGAAACCATGTTGAGAATCTTTTTAAAACAAATAAAGTATCCGACATGATAGACTCAATACAAAAAGGCAAAACATTTTTATCTGATTAGGCAAAACTAAAACACCATGAACATTGACAAGGACTTACTTTTGGCTTGGGGTGGAAAAATAAAAAAGTACACTAAAGATGAATTTATTTTCATGGAAGGCGATTATGCACGATTTTATTATCAAATCATCGAAGGCAGCGTAAAAACCTTTAACATCAACGACAATGCTGGCAAGGAATTTACACAAGGTTTATTTGTCGCTGGCAATAGCTTTGGAGAACCGCCTCTTTTAATTGACGAAACCTATCCAGCAGCCGCCGTTTCAACTGGTGACGCGGCCATAATTATCTTGAGCAAGGAACGTTTTATAAAAGTTTTAAATGAATATCCTGATATACATTTAAAATTCACATTAAAATTAGCCCAAAGTCTCCACGACAAAGCGGTCACATTTAAAGAAGTAATGAGCAATTCACCACAAACTAGAATTCTTGGTTTTTTAAATAGCTATAAAAAACGAATAAAAGCAGACCATACCCCCATACAAATACCATACACCCGTCAAGAAATTGCAAATTTCACCGGCCTTAGAGTTGAAACAGTTATTCGAACTTTACAACGTATGTGTTGCGACAACTTAGTTGAAATACATGAGAGAAAACTATTTTATTAAACCTTAATTACAGAATATGAATTATAAATCTTGGTTGAAATTCTCCGTATTAAACCTTTGTATTGTGGCTTTGCTTGGTGGTTTAATGCGCTATAAAATCGGTTTTGAGTTTCCCTATTTCGAACAAAAATTCATTCAACACGCCCATTCACATTTTGCATTTTCAGCATGGATAAGTCAGACTCTATTTGTACTCTTACTCAATTCACTTTCTAAACACCGCAACATCAGTTCTATTTATAAAAAGCTTTTAATTGGAAACGCCATCGCCGCATATGGCATGCTCTTTAGCTTTTCAATACAGGGGTATGGCCTAGTATCAATCGCATTTACAGTTTTATCACTCCTAATAGATTATTTATTTGCATACAACTACATCAAAGATTTAAAGCAAGTAAATCATCCTTCCCGAAATTGGTATACAGCTGCATTGCTGTTTAATGTAGTATCTAGTGTAGGTACCTATACTCTAGCATACATGATGGCCACTCATCATATTAAACAAAACATATATTTGGGTTCCGTATATTTCTATTTGCACTTTCAATACAACGCATGGTTTCTCTTTGCTTGTATTGGCTTGCTTATCGACAAACTTCATGAAGGCAATTCTAATTTCATTTACAATAATAACATATTCAAACTTTTTGTGGTATCCGTAATTCCAGCTTATATGCTATCAATTTTGTGGTTAAAACTCCCCATTTACCTTTATATTTTTGTCGTGTTTGCTGCGCTTACTCAAATATTAGCTTGGATACTTTTACTCAAAGATTCTGTCTACAACCTTAAGCAAATAAACATTGACAAAAACACAAAAAAAATATTATTTATATTGACAATGGCAATGTCTATTAAACTGGGGTTACAGCTAGTGTCCACTATCCCATCTATTAGCCAATTGGTCTTTGGATTTAGACCAATTGTAATTGCCTACTTACACTTGGTATTACTTTGCATTATCTCCTTGTTTTTATTGAACTACATAAACGGTTTTATGTTAATAAAACAGGATAAAAACAGTAAAATCAGTTTATGGATTTTTATCTGTGGTATTTTTATTAATGAGTTCATTTTGGGGATACAAGGTGTTGCTGGATTATCCTACAACATGATTCCCTTTGCCAATGAAATACTTTTCATCAATTCATGCCTGATTATAATCGGAATTGTAGGCTATTTTATCAGTTTGAAAACCAAAACAAACTAAACAGTATTTACCCGATTACTATTGCACAAAAGCGCATATTTACACGCGCGACACGGCAGTGGAATTTCATTTTCATTTAATGTTGTACTAAACATTTTTCGAGCACCCACAAACTTGTCATTATTCCATATTTCCTTAAAAGGATTATCAAATAGATTGCCAAACTTTTCATATTCCCTAAAGGCCAAAGAACAAGGCAAGATTGAACCATCTGAATTGACATACACGCTAGACCATAAACTGTTGCATATTGGATTCAAAGACTTTAGTTTTTCAGGTTGTTCTTTATACCCTTGGGCTTCGTCATATATATCCATTAAATGTGGATTGGCTGTAAACGTTTCGAAGGCATCAACACCCAGTTCCATGGCCATTTTTCTAGCTGCTTCAACTTCATGAATATTGTGATCGAAGGTTAAAAACTTCCATGTAATTAAAGGATACTTGCTGTTCATACGCTTCTTCGTATCCAACATTATTTTTAAGTTAGCCATTACATTGTCGAGGTGACCGTTTACTCTGTATTTTTGATAGGCTTCTTGACTTGCACCATCAATGGATAAATAGATATGTGTTAACCCAGATTTTACTGCATCAATGGCCATTTGCTCAGTAAAGACATTGAAGTTGGAATGTATGGTACTACCAACTTTGTTTTGCCGTGTATAATCTATCATAGAAAACAATTGCTTGTTCAGAAAGGGCTCTCCCCAATTGTACAAAGCAACACTAATAGCAGTATCTTTAAATTGATCGAAGATAGTCTTGTAGTTTTCAAACTTCATAAAACATGGCTTAATCATTTCAGCATGTTTGATTCCAGTATGACAACCGGGGCAGCGCAAGTTGCAAAAGTTCCCAGGGTCAATGGTGATTTTGAACGGACTGCTCTTGAGGTTTAATTTCCGTTTTGATCGCTCATAACGGTTTAATAAAATGTTCTGAATCTTTTTGGTGTTGCCAAAGTTTTGCAAATAAAATGCATACTTTGAATACATAAGTAGTGGACGCATATGTTTAGTTTCGTGCTTTATTTATTTTATTCTACAATGCCAAATGGCATTAATTTTTAACACACAAATCATCTACTTACCTGCTGTAAGTACTTTCCTACAATTGCTCAAAACGGGCGGTAAAGTGTCTTAAGAACGGCGGTTCATAAACAATCTTATACCCTTTTGTTTCATTCTGCATTTCCAAAATATCATCGAATACATCCAAAACATATTCGATATGGCTTTGGGTATACACACGTCTTGGAATTGCCAACCTCACCAACTCTCTTTTGGCGGGAATTAATTTTCCATCTTTATCGTGTTTGCCAAACATTACACTTCCAACCTCAACACAACGAATCCCACCTTTGGTGTACAAGGCACAGGCAAGAACGTGACCAGGGTACTGATCTACTGGAATATTGGGAAACAACTTACCGGCATCAATATAAACCGCATGTCCACCAATTGGCCAAACCACAGGAATACCTTTGGCTTTCAAACCTTCACCTAAGAACGCAGTACTTTTTATTCTGTAATGCAAATAACCTTCATCAAACACTTCAACCAATCCTATTGCCAAAGCTTCCATATCTCTGCCAGACAAACCGCCATAGGTTGTAAAGCCTTCTGATATAATTAGCATGTTGATACACTTGCGGCTTAATTCTTCATCGCGCAAAGTCAACAATCCACCCATATTTACCATACCATCTTTTTTGGCACTCATAATAAATGCATCGCCTAAAGCAAGCATTTCTTGTGCAATAGACTTGCAGGTATGTCTGCCATATCCTGGCTCTTTGTGTTTAACAAAATAACTGTTCTCTGCAATACGGCATCCGTCAATCACCATCAACAAACCATATCTATTGCATATTTCTCTAGCCGACTTCATATTGGCCATGCTTACAGGTTGTCCGCCAGAAGAATTATTGGTAACCGTCATTATTACGGCAGCAACATTTTCAGGTCCACATTTCTCAATAAGCTGTACCAATTTTATCAAATCAATATTGCCTCTGAACGACATGTTTTCATGGTCATTCTCATCGTGCTCCTCAACTATATCTATGGCTGTAGCACCAGTAAATTCTATGTTTGCACGTGTGGTATCAAAGTGGGTATTGCTGATAAACACCTTTCCTGTTCCACCTAAAATCCCATATAATATCCTCTCAGCTGCACGGCCTTGGTGGGTGGGTAAAACATAAGGCATACTGGTTAAATCTTTAACCACTTTTTCAAGTTTATTCCAACTTTTTGCCCCTGCATAACTCTCGTCGCCTAGCATCATGCCTGCCCATTGGGTATCGCTCATTGCACCAGTTCCACTGTCTGTTAAAAAATCGACATATACATCCTCTGCTTGAAGTAAAAATGTATTGTATCCTGCTTCTTTCAACTTCTCCTCACGGTAAGCTTCTGTGGTCATTTTTAATGGTTCAACCATTTTAATTCTAAATGGTTCTGCTAAGGTGCGCTCTTTCTTTTGGCTTGCCGAATTACTCATATCTTTCTACTATTTGAGGCAAAACTAAAACAAACAAAATTCGAGAAAACAAACCAAGGTCATATTTAAACCACAATGTAAAAAAAAAGTCATCAAACTCCATTATTTCAAATTCCAAACCCAATAAAAACAAGGCCTACAAAGCAAAAAACTTGAATTATGACATTGCTCACAATTTAATATTTGCGGCAAATTAGAGTTAAAATACATGGATAAATCCAATGAAAAACACTAACATTGAGCATTATGATTTGACTCATATAATCAAAAAAATGTAGTCTATACTTTTGAAATAACATTCATCATCATTATGAAAAAAATAAGCAAAATAATGCTCGGACTTGCCATAATTTCAATGGCATCATGTGGTTCAAAATCAAACACCGAATCGAGTGCTGCCGAGAGCACTTCAACGAGCGCAACCGATGGTTCAGGCCAATCAGGTGTAAAGGACGATGTTTCACAACAAAACATAGTTCAAGTGGCAAGCGATAGCAAAGACCATACAACATTAGTCGCTGCAGTTAAAGCGGGTGAATTGGTTGATGTATTAAGCAATGCTGGGCCATTTACAGTTTTTGCTCCTGTTAATGCTGCATTTGATGCATTGCCTGCAGGTACAGTCGACAATTTATTAAAACATGAAAGCAAAGAAGCGCTTGTAAACATTCTTGAATACCACGTTTCAGTGGCATCTTACAAAGCCGAAAATTTACAAGATGGACAAACAATTGGCCAAGTAAATGGTGACAACATTAAAATAAGCAAAAAAGACGGAAAAATATTTGTCAATGAAAAAGCTCAAATCGTAGCATCTATCCCTACTTCAAATGGCATCATTCATGTGATTGACCAAGTATTACTTCCTCCCGCAAAATAATGTGAAGGTTTCTCTAGTATATATAAAAAAAGCACCTTTCGGTGCTTTTTTTATGCTAATTAATTAGCCAATATTATTTAAATAATTTATCTTGAATAACATTTGAAATGCTTTTTGCACTATTCTTCAAGCGCTCAGTATTTTCTCCTTCAAAAAGTTCGTCAATAGTGGTTTCAAACAAATTGTTCCATTGATCAAAATGAGCTTTTGACATATGCATGTGTTGGTGAATTTGAAGATGCGATTGCATTGGATTTCCATCATAATTTCCTGAATAAAACACAGCATTATCCCAAAAATCAGTCATAGATTTCAACAATAAATCCCAATCAATTTTATGTTCATTGTTAAAAAAGCCCCCAATAAATTGATCAGCTTTTACTTTGTCATAAAACACTTTGACCAAATACTCTATTTCTGTTCGTCCTTGTATATCCATGATGAAAAGAGTTATAGATCTTTTTTCTTAAACTTTCTGAGCGAAAAATAAAAGGGTATAAAAATCCACAACATTAATACAGCAAAGGTAATATATATTCCAATACGAGTACCAAAAAATTGCCTAAACACAGCACCCGTATATCCCATCATAGCTGAAACATCTAATTGCAACAGAATCATTATCCTAGACAAATCTATTGGACTTAAAGCACTAACAAACATCATTGGAACCTCAATTGGATACTCAGAAAATTGAAACAAAAGAAACAACAACAAACCATCGAACAACAAAGCAAAAAACAGCCAAAGCAATATTGCTATGCCAATTCCTTTGGTTTTATCACGGGTGTATATTGAACTAAAAAAAGCAATTGACACAAAAACTGCTGTGATGACCACTCCTATTAAAATTAATATGAAACTGTAGTTAATCGGGGCATAAACCAGGATGGGAATCCCCGCTCCAAGTAAAAATGCTAAAATCAAAGAAGTTTGTAACCCAACAAATAAACTCAACCAAATTTTCTTTCGTCGTATTGGTTGACTTAACAACAATTCTATAAACTCTGAACTGTTGTACAAATATATACTTGAAAAAACGATGGACACCAAAGGCACATTTAATAAAATCAAATTCAATAAGGTTAATACCCCTTTGGTACTATTGTCTTCTAAACTAAACACGCCCCAAGACAATGCCGACATAAGAATGGTGTAGGATAATATTATTTTATTCCTAAAAATATCCAATACGATAAACTTGACTATGCGGTTCATATCTCTGTGTTTAACTGTTCCTTAAAGTTCCTGTCTGATTTTTTTCTTTCGCACGCAAAACATGGGCAATGGCGGCGGAGATTTTTAATTCCCCTGTTTGTTGTAACAAATCGTTAACGGCTAAATGAAAATGAACTTTCCCTTCATGCATAAAAACTATTTGAGTTACAAGATCGTCTAATTCACTCAACAAATGCGACGTAATTAGAATCAATTTTCCTTTCTCCTTTTCCAGGATGATTTTTGCTTTCAACACCTCTGAAGCCAGAGGGTCTAAACCAGCTGTTGGTTCATCTAAAATCAGCACATCTGGATTAAACAAAAAAGCCAAACATGCGCTTACCTTTTGAGTTGTTCCTCCCGATAAGGTTCGCATGCGCTTGTCAAACATTTCATTCAATTTAAAATCCTCTAACAAACGCTCATCAAAATCACCTTTATATTTTCTGATCGATTTCATGGTTTCTATTATTTGCCCCACAGTCATATTATCTGGATATCTGCCAATTTGTGGCATATACCCAATATGTGTTCTATATTGATCATCGTTTTGTATAGAAACACCGTTAAACATTATCTCTCCTGAATCGGGAAGTACCATTCCCAAAATACATTTTATCAAGGTAGTTTTGCCACAGGCATTAGGCCCTATTAATGCGATACACTGGCCTTTTTCAAATGATAAATCTACCCTATTTAGCACTTTCAATTTGCCAAATTGCTTCTTTATTTTTTTTATTAATATCATCTTTTAATTGCATGCATGGATGGTGTATTGTCGACAAAATTATCAGGAGTTAAAGTAGGCATAATTTTTTCTGAATGATCGAGCAAACTAACCATAATACTCCGGTACAACAGCATGGCACTCGGATAATTCTCAACGATTACTGAAAACAAGCTCAAGGGATGATAAGGAATATCGCCGGTTCCATCGCGGTTCAAATCGTAGCCCTCATATTTATCCCAATAATTTCCTGTAAAAATATTTAACACCAAAGTGCCATTGGTGCTAATATCAAAAGTATTGGCCACAAAATTATTTTCCAACAATTCATTGTCCATACAATTGGCTTGCATTTTCAACCCCCAACCGTTGTATTCTAAAACATTGTATTCAAAATGAATTCTATTGGTACCTTCCATATATACTCCAGCTGTATTATGAATAAATTTATTGCCAAAAACATAACTATCAGATATTTCTTTTAAGAGCAATCCATAGGATGCATCACCCCAATTTTCTTCAAATACATTATTAATCATTGTAACACCTTTGGTAAACATCACCGCAACACCTGCTCCATTTTCTTTAAATACATTTCCGATATAGGCATCATTGTTTGAAAACATAAAGTGCAAGCCATATCGAATATTTTTCTTAGAAATGTTGCGCCAGATAATTGAATGGGTAACAAACTCAAAATATATCCCATCTCTATGCCCCGAAATTTGATTCCCTATTATTTGAAGGCTATCACTTTTCCAACAATGAATCCCATTCCCGATTTGCTGCTCTTCAGTTCCATAGGCTTTAATTTTATTGTTTTTTACCACACAATTCGTTCCATATTGTACATAAATACCGAAAAAATTATCTTCAAGTTCATTGTTTGAAACCTCCACCCTATGGGCATTGTAGAGTTTGATTGCCCCCGGATCTTCAAGGGTTCCAAAACCAGAATGTTGAACTTTAAAACCATTTACCTTAACATCACTTGCTCGAATTGAAAGCACTTCAAATTTCTTTTGTCCATCCAAAACTGGTTGATTAATACCTAGTAAACAAACTGGTTTATTGACCACCAAATTCCCTTCCTTGTATATTCCATAGGGCACATATACAGTATCGAAAGCTACCGCCTTTGACAAAGCTTCTTTAATGGTTTTTACGCCCATTTTTCCCACCCATACTGTTTTGGCAGAAAGTTTAAATGTTAATAAAAAAAGGAATACGATGGCCCTAAGTCGCATAGAAAAAACTAAGGATAAACTTCTTTCCAGTTCAGAATTTGTGCATCTAATTTCTCAGCATACACCTTAGCTGAGTCAAGGCTAGTAAAAGCGGCAATATTACCACCCATGGGACTGTTTACATTCTGACCTTTTATAAAGATAGCGCTTGATGCATCAATTAATTTATTCGGTGTTATAAAATCAGTGACATAAAAAATAGCCTGCTTTTGTGTGCTATCTCTTTGCAAAAACCTTAATAGACAAGACAAGTCATCAAACTTATGTACCCTACCTTTCTTGGTCAATATTTCTGCACCAAACCGTTTATCTGATATCGTCATTTCACAATTGTGGCAATTGTCTTTGTTGAGATTTATGGCTTTTGGTTTATGCTCACATGAACTAAAAAAAAACAAAAAAGCAGCAACTGCTGCAGTTTGCTTATTACTTATTTTAGACAGCCTATTTTTGTTTCTAATTTCCAAAACAACAGCCGATAGCAATAGGAAACCAGAAAGCACAATAATATACCCTCCAATGTCCGGCATAGAATAGGCCCCAAAATTCAACAACTGCTTGAAACCAATTAATGGTGGCTGATAAGCCATACCAGGAACAATAATGGCCGCGTTTGGATTCAGATCATGTCCATAATCATACTCCCATCTCCAAAAATCCACCATTGACACTATTCCAAATACAATAAAAATAGCCAACAATAAATTCATTAATTTTCTGCTTCCAATAATAGCAACCAAGACAAAAATAACAGAAAAAAACATAAGAATATAAGGCAATACCGTGAATTCTATAAAATCTTCTTTATGCAAAGTTTTCATCCCTATATAATGGTTCAATCCATTTATTATTTCAACATTCCCCCCAATTTTATTGGCGTAAATTTTCAAATTCAGACCCTCAGGATATTGAGGCGCATCAAGGTCGATAGACCAAATTGGAACGAATAAACATGCGATGAGTGCAAGGCCTCCAAGCGCTATTAGAAAACGAGAAAGCATTGAAATTTTAAGTCGATTTGATTTCATGAATTTAATTTTTTAAAGAAAAAAAAGGAGCAGATTCAACTAATCTCATCTGCTCCCTTATCCAATTTTAATTGATAAAAACTATTTACTTGCTTCGGCTTCAGGTATTGCTTTACCTAAACTCCATGTAAGCGGAACACTACTACCAACTGGCGACACGCGCACATATCCTTGCATTTCTTGATGTAATGCACTACAAAAATCGGTGCAGTACATTGGAAAAATCCCTACTCTATTTGGCACCCATTTTAACGTCTGTGTTTCTCCAGGCATAATCAACAATTCAGCATTATTGGCACCCTTAATTGCAAATCCATGGGGAACATCCCAATCTTGTTCCAAATTGGTAACGTGAAAATACACTTCATCTCCAAGCTTAATACCCTCAATGTTGTCTGGCGAAAAATGAGAACGAATTGAAGTCATATAAACATGCACTTGATTACCAGTTCTAACTACTTTAGCTTCAGTTTCACCTTTAGCGACATAAGGGTGTTTGTTCTCTTCAATTTTAAATATTTTAACTTGGTTGTTTTTAATTTTATCGGCAGGTACTGCTTGCGCATAGTGCGGTTCTCCAATTGTTGGAAAGTCTAATATCATTTGCATTTTATCGCCACTAATATCAAACAATTGTGCACTTTGAGACAATTCAGGCCCAGTAGGCAAATATCTATCTTTAGTTATTTTATTGTATGCAATTAAATATTTAGGTGAAGGTTTTTTACTATCACCGCCAGGTATGCAGAGGTGACCAACTGAATAGAAGGTTGGCACTCTATCTAAAACTTTTAAATCTTTAATATTCCATTTTACAACTTCTGACGATACGAAGAAAGATGTATAGGCATTGCCATTTCCGTCAAACTCTGTATGCAAAGGACCTAGTCCAGGTTTTTTAACTTCACCATATAAAGCTGATTCGTATTTTACAACTTGAATGCCATCAAATTCACCCGCAAATTCCTTTTTAGATATTGCTGACATTAGCTTATCAAAACTAAACACAGGAATGATTGCCGCCAATTTTCCACTACCTACAATGTACTCTCCTGTTGGATCAACATCGCAGCCATGCGGAGATTTTGGACATGGGATCATATAACAAATGTCTTTAAGCTCTTTGGCACTTAATACCGTAACTTCTTCCCTTATTTCAGAACTAGCTGTATGGGTAACTTCATTGTAAACATTATGGGCATATCGCGCTTTTACTTTACGGCCTCTGCCTGCTTTCAAATATTCTTCCGCTTTTTTCCAGTTAACAGCCATTATAAAATCTTTATCTTTTTGTGAGGCATTAACCTCCAACAAAGTACTGGCTTGTTCGGTATTATAGCAAGAAAAGAAAAACCATCCATGAGATTTACCTTTACCTGCGTGACTCAAATCAAAGTTTACGCCAGGACATTCAATTTGAAAAGCAATATCCATTTTGCCATCTGTTTTACCAACACTCACAAAGCTCAAATAACCTTTAAAATTTTGTTTGTAGGTATTTATAGCTACATCTCCATTGGCATCATCAGGAGGCACACTGAATCGTGTACCAGCAACAACATACTCAGTTCCTTGGGTGATAAATGGTGAAGAGTGGTTACCTGCGCTATTGGGCAATTCTATGATTTCTGCTGTGCGGAATGTTTTTAAGTCAATACGAGCAATACGAGGCGTGTTATTGGCATTTCCAAAAACCCAACGGCCATCTATTTCCCCATCCGTTTGAGACATTTCAGTATGGTGCAAATCGTCCCAAGGCACAAAACCATGTGAGGTATTTAACATTGGCTTTGTTTCTTCGTTATATCCCCACCCTTTTTCTGGATCAACAGAAAATACCGGAATAACGCGCAATAATCGTCCGCTTGGCAACCCATATGCACTCATTTGACCACTAAATCCGCCACTTACAAAATTGTAATAAGAATCGTATTCACCTGGAGCAATATATGATTTTGCTGCTGCATCTGCACTTACTGCATTTTTTGTATTCTTTGGTTTACAAGCAATAAAACTTGTTATACAAAAAACAGAAACAATGAAAACATGTGCGTTTTTAACTTTAATTATATTCATAATTTAATACTTTAATTCTTCTTATTTTGCAGCATCATTTTGACGCATAAATTCCAAAATATGTCTCGCGTCATCATCTGTGAGACCTTGATCAGGCATGCGCACTAAACACAACTCATACTGGGCCTGAACTTCAGGATCTTTGTCAATCATAGGATCAGGATTAGTAATGAAATTCATTATCCATTCTGGTTTCCTTCTGCTTGTAACACCTTTCCAACCTGGACCTACCAATTTCTCATCAGTTAGTTTGTGGCAAGAGGCACATTTTACACCTTGAATTTTATCACCACTTATCGCCATATTGGCATCCAAACCTGGCTTGAGGGCCAAGCCTTCTTCAGTAAATTTACCTTCACCTCGTTTTGGATCATAACTTGGATTTTCATTTGAACTGGATTCCAACATGCTTTTAGGAGTTTGTTGGTTTCCTTGTTCTTCATTTGGTTTGCTGCTATTGCCACACGAGCTTAGCAAATAGATACTAGCGGAAAGAATGAGTATTTTTTTCATAACTTGAAAATTGTTTTAACAGGACAAAATTCAAGTGTTTACTATCCTTTGGTTTATGACCCAAATCATATCAAATTAGCCTCTCGTTAAAAAACCATATTGGTTCATTAAAAAACTCAGCTATACGACCATATTTCGGGTAATCAAGCAAATAACTGATTGTAATCAGCAAAAAAAAACAACAAACCCATTAAACAAAAAAAGCAGCTTAAAATTAAGCTGCTTTTAAATTCTTTTTTATAGATTAAGCTGGCAATGGAACATCGGCACCCAAACTGGTAGAGGCCCATGCATCAAAGTCGACCGCATAATCTTCAAGTTTTTTACGCGCACCATTTAAAGCACCTGCACCCAACATTAAATACAATGGCGGATTTTCTGCTTCATGTGCTTTTATCATTGCGTGGGCTGCGGCAACAGGATCGCCAGGTTGCTTTCCACTTCTGCTGCGAATAGCTTCTGCATTGGCCGCTGCACTTGCTGCGTAATCTTCTATTTGTATAGGTGTTTCAAAAGCAGAACGTCCAGCCCAATCGGTTCTAAATCCACTTGGACAAACAACGGTAACTTTTATATTTAAATGGGAAGTCTCTTTTGCCAAAGCTTCAGAATATCCTGCAACGGCAAACTTAGTTGCGTTGTAAAAAGAAACCGCTGGGAATCCAACCAATCCACCAATTGAAGAAACATTCATAACGTGACCAGATTTTTGTTTGCGCATTTGTGGCAAAATCAAACTGGTCAATTCAGTTAGTCCAAAGAAATTCACCTCAAACATTTTACGCACGATTTGCATATCGGCTTCTTCTGCTGATGAAAAATAACCAATGCCTGCATTGTTAACCAAAACATCAACTCTTCCAAATGCTGCTATAGCATCTGCAGCAGCAGAAACAATCTGTGCACGGTTTTCCATATCCAATATCAAACCTTTTGCTTGATTAGGGAATTGAGCCAAAACCTCATCCAAATCGCTCATTTTTCTTGCAGTCATCACCGCCTTATAACCACGCTCTAAAACTGCTATGGCCAAAGCTTTTCCAAATCCTGTAGAACATCCAGTGATGAACCACACTTGCTCGTTATTATTCATTATTTTAATTAATTTTTACTAAATTTCAAATCATCAATATTAAACCAATTCATTATAGAATAAGTTTATACTACCAATGATTTATAGTATTTCAGACTTAAGCCTGAACTTTTTGCTCTGAAGTTTTGGCCACTGAAGTCGCTGAAATGGCCTTATAACCACCATCAACTTCTTTGAAATTATGTATGCCTCTTGCTTTTAAGATTGAAGCAGCGATCATACTTCTATAACCACCTTGGCAGTGCAACAAAAATGGTTCTTTACCAACACTGCTAAACCATTCATTGATATAAGCCAATGGTCTGCTGTGTGCATGAACCACATGTTCTGTATCGTATTCAGTTTCTTTGCGCACATCAATTACTTCAGTGTTTTCAGCATTGTAAATATTTGCAAATTCTTCCGCTTCAATTCTATCAACCGTATCAATTTCTTTATGTGCTTGAATCCAAGTATGAATTCCACCTTTCAAATAACCCAATACTTTATCAAATCCCACGCGCGACAAACGGGTAATCGTTTCTTCTTCTTCACCTTCATTGCACACCAAAACCAATGGTTGGTTAACATCCATAATAACCGCGCCTACCCATGGAGCGAAATCGCCCTTCAATCCGATGTTTACAGAACGGGGAATAAAGCCTTTAGCAAAATCTGCAGCTGCACGCACATCCAATACCAAAGCATTTTCATGATTCACCAAAGCCTCTAAAGCATCTGCATCCAAGGCTTGTAAACCTTTGGCAAGTACTTCGTCAAAACTTTGATAGCCTTTTTTATTCATAGCCACATTCATTCCAAAATATCCTGGAGGAGGTGTTAAACCATCCGTTACTGCAGCAATAAATGCTTCTCTGCTTGGTTGGTTTAAGGCGTAGTTCATTTTCTTTTGGTTACCAAAAACATCTAAAGTTTCCTTCATCATATTTTTACCACAAGCACTGCCAGCGCCGTGCGCAGGATAAATAATCAAATCGTCAGCCAATGGCATAATTTGAGTCATCAAACTGTCGTACAACATACCCGCCAAATCTTCTTGGGTCATGTCTGCAGCTTTTTGGGCAAGGTCAGGACGACCAACATCACCTAAGAACAAAGTATCGCCACTGAACAAAGCATTGTCTTTACCATTCTCGTCTTTCAACAAATAGCAGGTGCTTTCTAAGGTGTGACCAGGAGTATGCAAAACTTTAATTGAACAATCGCCAATATTAAATACCTCATGGTCTTTGGCCATGTGGGCTTCAAACTCAGGATTAGAATTAGGCCCGTAGATAATTGGCGCACCCGTTTTGCGGCTCAGGTCTAAGTGACCAGAAACAAAATCGGCGTGAAAATGGGTTTCAAAAATATATTTAATCTTAGCCCCACGAGAAGTTGCTAAATCGATGTAAGGTTGTACTTCACGAAGAGGGTCAACTATAGCCGCCTCACCGTTGCTCTCAATATAATAAGCTCCCTGAGCCAAGCATCCTGTATATATTTGTTCTATGTGCATAAAATATAAAATGCAAAGATAAGGGGAGAAATGCAGACCTCACAACGCTTGATGGTAAGTATTATCTATATTGATATATGTTAAAGTAGAGACGGGGCATGCCCCGTCTCTACTTTAAAAGCAAAATCCATAAAAACAAAAACAAGCTCCATCGGAGCGACATTATGCTTGCCCTGTAGGGGCTAAATAATGATAGCATAAATTATGTGAATGAAAACAAGCTCTGTAGGAGCGACATTATAAAATCTCAATATATTAACATTTCACTTTGTAATCGCGATTCAAAGGCATTTTTATTTTAAACCGCAAAGGCGGTTTATCACAATACCGCTCCTAT
>JAOASJ010000005.1 GCA_030158725.1 Bacteroidia bacterium | reverse complement strand
TCAGGCATCTGTTTTAAATTGCCAATGAGTAATAAAGATCGGTCTAGTCTCAAATGTGGATTTTTAACCTGAGAAACATAGAAAATAATATAGCGTTGCATGCCGGGACTTAGTTTGTTAAACCTAGCCAATCCTTCTTCATCCTGTTGAAGAAGCGTAGAAAGTTCTTCGCACATGTCAAGACCATATTCGCTTTCATCTTTTTCCAATTGAACTTTTACATGGTCTCCTGTTTGAAGATTAAGCTTTTTCATTCTAGCCTTATTAACTGTAATGTAAGCATTACCATCAGCTAGAGAAACGAAACCACATTGGAAATTTATTTGCTCTTGAAGATGGCAAATCCAACGACCTGATTTTATCCCGCCACATTCGTTAAGGATACTGGCCGGAATAAAAATATAGTTAACCCCAAGTAGGTAATCTAGTTTGCCAATATGTGATTCGAAAGAAATCATCGAGAATAGGCAAATATAGTCATTTAATAAAAAGTTGCAGAAATTTTGCTCTAAATATTGATTTTAAGCGTCTTAAAGTTAAGTCATTGTGAATTATTTAGCTTAATACTTAAAAATACAGACTTTAGTTTTCATTTGAAAAAATAGGGCTTATCTTTGCGCGCAGTGAAATTTTCCAATGATTTAAAAGTATACCCAATGTTGGATTTAAGTGCCCAGTTTCAGCAATTGAAAGGGGACTTAATGCCAGCCATTGAATCTGTATTGGAAAAAGCTGCATTTATCAACGGTTCTGAGGTTGCAGAGTTTGCAAAAGAACTATCACATTACACAGGAATAAAGCATGTAATCCCATGTGCAAATGGGACTGATGCTTTGCAATTGGCCTTAATGGCGCTCGATTTGCCTGAGGGTTCGGAAGTAATTTGTCCAGGGTTTACTTATATTGCAGTTGCAGAGGTTTGTAAACTCTTAAAATTAAATCCTGTATTCGCTGAGGTAGATGCAGAAACTTTTAATTTAGATCCATTTGAAATAGAAAAGCATATCACGCCAATGACCAAAGTTATTGTGCCGGTGCATTTGTTTGGCCAATGTTGTGACATGGAATCCATCATGGCAATAGCAGAAAAGCATAATTTATTTGTAATTGAAGACAATGCACAATCTATTGGAGCGGAATGTTATTATTCAGATGGTAGTGTAAAGCCAGCAGGAGGTATAGCACATATTGGAACAACTTCATTTTTTCCATCAAAAAATTTGGGCGCTTATGGCGATGGTGGGGCTGTCTTTACCAATGATGATATTTTAGCTAAAAAGATAAAGACTTTAGCCAACCACGGGCAAGAAGTAAAATACCAACATAAAATGGTTGGTATTAATTCACGCTTAGATACTTTGCAAGCCGCCATTCTTTTGGTGAAATTAAAACATTTGGAGGCTTTTACTGAGATAAGAAGAGCTACGGCTGCGGCATATGATGAAGCATTTAAGGATATGGAGCAGATAAGAATTCCAAAGAGATTTTCTAAATCTACCCATGTTTTTCACCAATACACCTTGCGCATACTAGATGGCGATAGAACTAAAATTATGGCATCTTTAAAAGAAGCTGGTATAGCCAGTATGGTTTATTACCCTCTTCCAATTCATAAACAAGAAGCTTTCTTAACTGAACAAAGTTTGCCAGTATGTGAAAGTTTAAGCAAAGAAGTTATAAGTTTGCCAATTGGTTCAGAGATGAGCAAAGAAAGTATAGAATATATTACATCCACATTTAAACAAATTATAAAACAAAAATGAAAATAGCAGTTGTAGGAACAGGGTATGTTGGTTTAGTTACTGGAACCTGTTTTGCAGAAGTTGGTCTTAACGTTGTATGTATTGACATTGACCAAAGAAAAATTGACAATTTAAAACAAGGCATTTTGCCAATTTACGAGCCGGGTCTTGATGAAATGGTAAAACGTAATTTTGACAAAGGAAGATTAAGTTTTTCTACAAGTTTAAAAGACAGTATCGAAGGTTGTGAAGCTGCTTTTATTGCAGTAGGAACTCCGCCGGATGAAGACGGTAGTGCTGATTTGAAATATGTTCTTGGCGTTGCTACCGAGATTGGAACCTATATGCAAGATTATATGGTTATTGTTACCAAAAGTACCGTGCCAGTAGGAACAGCTAACAAAGTAAGAACAGCTTTGAAAAACGCTTTGCACGCCCGCAGCAGTAATATTGATTTCGATGTGGCTAGTAACCCTGAATTCTTAAAAGAGGGTGCAGCAATAGATGATTTTATGAAACCAGACAGAATTGTTATTGGTGTTGAATCTGAAAAAGCACAGGAAGTGATGAGCCGTTTGTATAAGCCATTTTTATTAAATGGTCATCCGTGCATATTCATGGATATTCCAAGTGCTGAAATGACAAAATATGCTGCAAATAGTATGTTAGCGACTAAAATTAGTTTCATGAATGACATTGCTAATTTATGTGAAATCATGGGTGCAGATGTGAACATGGTGCGCAAGGGAATTGGTAGCGATAGTCGTATTGGTCATAAATTTATTTATCCTGGAATTGGTTATGGTGGATCATGTTTTCCTAAAGATGTGAAGGCATTAATAAAAACGGCTGATGAGCATGGATACAGCATGCAAGTTTTGAAAGCTGTAGAACAAGTAAATGATGGACAGAAGCAAGTGATGTTCTCAAAATTGTCAAGTTATTTTGGTTCATTGGCGGGCAAAACCATAGCGATGTGGGGATTGTCTTTTAAACCAAAAACAGACGATATGCGTGAAGCTCCAAGTTTGGTGATTATTGATGAATTGTTAGCTGCTGGCGCTAAAGTTATTGCATACGATCCAGTTGCAATGCATGAAGCTGAGCGAATTTTAGGGAATAAAATCACCTATTCAATTGATCAATATGCAACATTAGAAGGAGCAGATGCTTTGGTAATTGTAACTGAATGGCCAGAGTTTAGATCACCTGATTTTACTAAGATTTCAACGGCATTAAATCAAAAAGCGATATTTGATGGAAGAAATATTTATGAACCTGAAGAAATGAAAACTTTAGGCTTCCATTATGAATGTATCGGTAGAATAAAAACAAACTAATATGACACAGAAAAGAGTATTAATAACAGGAGCGGCAGGGTTTTTAGGTTCACACCTTTGCGACCGTTTTATCAAGGAAGGTTGCCACGTAATTGCGATGGACAATTTGATTACAGGTGACCTTAGAAACATCGAACATTTATTTAAATTAAAAGAATTTGAATTTTACCACCACGACGTTTCGAAGTTTGTTCACGTACCAGGAAACTTAGATTATATCTTACATTTTGCATCACCTGCAAGTCCAATAGATTATTTAAAAATTCCAATTCAAACATTGAAAGTAGGTTCTTTGGGAACGCATAATTTATTGGGTTTGGCCAAAGCTAAAAACGCAAGAATTTTAGTGGCTTCTACGAGTGAAGTTTATGGTGATCCTATGGTTCATCCACAAACTGAAGATTATTGGGGTAATGTAAACCCAGTAGGTCCAAGAGGCGTATACGATGAGGCTAAACGTTTCCAAGAAGCTATAACTATGGCTTACCATACTTACCACGGAGTTGAAACTAGAATCGTTAGGATATTTAACACCTATGGTCCAAGAATGCGTCTGAACGACGGTAGAGTATTGCCTGCATTTATCGGACAAGCGCTTAGAGGCCAAGATTTGACAGCATTTGGAGACGGCTCTCAAACACGTGCTTTCTGCTATGTTGACGATTTGGTTGAAGGAATTTACAGATTGTTGTTAAGCGATTGTGCTACACCTGTGAATGTTGGTAATCCTGATGAGATAACCATCAATGATTTCGCACAAGAGATTATCAAATTAACGGGAACCAACCAAAAGGTAATCTATAAAGAATTGCCTACAGATGATCCTAAACAAAGACAACCAGATATCAGTAAGGCAAGAGAAATATTGGGCTGGGAACCTAAGGTTAGTCGCCAAGAGGGATTGAAAATTACCTATGAGTATTTCCAATCATTGCCGAAAGAACGTTTATATGAAGAGCCCCATGGTAGGGATTTTTCTCAAAACAGTAAATAAAATAATTATAAAAAAAGGAAGATTTAAATCTTCCTTTTTTGTTTTAGAATGGTTTTCTGAATGTGATTCCTAATTGCATGTCACGCATATTGATTGCGTATTGGTTTGAATTCACTTTCCAAGGGTTTAAATACATTTGCAATCCAGTGTATACACCAATTTGACCGATATCGTTAAAGTTGGTGTACAAAGACAAATTAGCATTTAAAGATGCCGAGAACTGGGTTGAATTTCTTTCTTTTACACTGTTGCCCCAAATCATGTTTAAGTGTTCAGTGTTGTGGCTGCTAAGCATTGAAAATCCACCACCTAATCCATATGACATAAAGGTAGATTCTGAAATTTTATGTTCAGCACTTAATCTAAATGGAACCGTTAAAATATGGTACTTGTTGTTAACCGCTAAAGAGAAATTAGTAACGGCAAGGTAATAAGTGGTGTCAGTTCCGTAAATAACCTTTAGTAAGATTTGAGTATATTGATTAATCTTACCATTATTATCTCGCGCTGCAATGTCATAGCTGCTTTCATTAAGCTTTATTTCTTCAGTGCGTAAGCTGTAATTTAAACCAGTTTCAAATATGTAACGGTTGTTTTTGCCAAATTTAAGCGCTAGGTGTCCAAAAGCTTGAAACCCGCTACCATTGCTGGTAAGCCTGTCTTTATTGTCCCATAATTGTTTGTGTACCCAAGCCTGAGAGTCTTGGTTCATCTTAATGGTATTGATGGCTAACTGAGGGCCTAGGCCAAGAGTAAACCATCTTTTAGAAGAAAAGTCGCTTGTTTTAGGCGGTTTGTTTGAATTTGTGTTATGGTTAATGGTGGTATTTTTAGCTTTAAGGTCTACACTATAAAGTTCTTCAAGTGTATAAGGCTTAAAGAAATTAGGGAACCAAGCAAAATTATTAAAACTAATGGTTTCAAATTCTCCTGTTAAATTGTTTTCAATTGCTGAAATGTAATTGTTGTTAATTAAAGCTCTGTTTAAATTTCTTTGGTTTGAAGATCTTTGGTTTGAGGTTCTTTGGTTTGGATTTCTTTGAGTAGTTGCGTTTTCGCTTGAAACTTGGTAGCTGGTTCTAGTCGCGATTGGGTTCTGAGTATTTACCTCATTGCTGCGGGTTTCATTAAATAATGGATTGTTTGCGCTTGAAACTTCAGCATTTGAATTTTGGACTTGCAAATTTTCAGTGCTGTTTTGGTTTGTACTGATTGCACTACTGGCATTGTAGTTGGTGGAATCTACTTCAACAGCATTTTGCTTGTTGTTAGGTTCATTAGCCATTTTTTGAGTAAATGGTTTTTGGCTAACTACCAAAGCTATACCCACAGTAACAGAGATAATTGCAGGCAATAGCCATTTGCCAAAAGGCGATATAGCCTTTGGCTTAAGCTGTGAAGAGATATTGCCCCATAGTTGTTCCTTCGGTTGCAAATACTCGTCTTGAAAAGCTGATTTTAATCTGTTGTCAAATTCTTCTGGACTCATGTTTCTTTATTTCCTGGTTATACAGTTGCCATAACATATTTCGGGCTCTTGTTAGTGAGCTTCTAGATGTGCTTTCTGGCATGTTTAATTTTTCTGATATTTCTTTATGGCTAAAACCATCTATTGCATATAGCATTAAAACAATTTTATAATTTTCGGGTAATTTTTCTAATAGAATCATTACCAACTCTGAATCAAATTTTTCTGGTGCTTCCTGGTTTACTTCAGGAAACTGTCGGGTTTGCTCATCAATGCTTACTTGCAGAGCCAAACGTTTTAGAGAGCGCAATTTGTTGATGGACTCATTGATAAAAATACGGGTCATCCATGTCTCCAAACTGCTTTGAAAGCTAAAGTTCTTAAGGTGGGTGTATACCTTAACAAATGCTTCTTGAAAAGCATCTTCAGCCAAATCGAGGTCTTTCAAATACCGTTTGCTCACTGCCAACATTTTTCCTGAAAAGCGTTTATACAAAGCCTCCTGCGACAATCTGTCGCCGTTGATGCAACCTTCTATAACCTGTTTTTCGGAGAACATTGTAAGCACTGATACCTCTTAGACAAAGATATCGTTAAAAATGCTGCAAGAAAAATAAAAAAATTTAAAAGATTTTTCCAAAGCCTACTTTTAGGCGGAATTTAAAGAAAGATTCATCGCCGCGGATGTCTATTCTTTCAATCTTATAAGGGTCTTTAATCGGTAATTTATTGATGCGGTTTCCTATTCGAAAGGCACAGGAAATGCCAGATTTTTTAAAAGCTAATTTTAAAGCATCAAATTCAGTTTGATTCTTTTTTGGATATGCTCCATAAGTGTAAGCCCATGCATTTACAGTTTTGTGCTTAAATGTTTGCATTTCTTTAACCGATTCACTTATTTCAAGTTCTCTTTTTTCAGGACTTAAATCCATAAGGTTGTCATGCTTTAAACCGTGGTGTGCAAAGTCAACTAAATTGACCATTTTTAAAATTTGATCTTCACTTAAAAAGGCTTGTTCGATGGAATCATGATTTGCTTTTTTGCCTATAAAGCTATTGACAGTGAAAATAGTAAAAGGGATGGAGAGTGCCTCAAATATTGGATATGCAAGGGTGTAGTTGTTTTCAAAGCCATCGTCAAAAGTAATTAATATGGCATTGTCTGGGATAGATGTTCCCTTTTCAATATGGTCTAATAATTCTGTGAGTTTAATTGGTACATATTTGGACTTTATGTACAATAATTGTTCTTTAAGTTGAGTGCTTGTAACGCAAAGAAAATTGCGTTTGGTTTCATCAACTTTATGGTACATCAAAACACGAAGCGTATTCATTTTTTTTGATTCAATTCGTATAGTTTTAAGTACTTTACCGTGTGGTACCAAGCATTGAGATAGGACCAAATAAATCCTTCTTTTCCATTGAGTAAATTGCGATACACAAAATAATGTTTAAAGAAATATATTGGGAAGGATAGAACACATAAAGCCAATGGACGACTTTTGCCTTTCTCCTTTAGTTTCAATGCTCCTGCTTGTGTGTAGCTGTTGAATTTCTGGAAATAATGCTCTAGATTTTTATAGCTATAGTGCAGTACTTTACCTTTAAGTAGCAAAGTTCTACCTGTGGTGATTACTTTTTCATGAACCACTGCATTATTGAAATTCCCTTTGTTCTTATTAAACAAACGGAGGTGAGGGTAATTGCTTTCTTTCCCGTGTTTGAATACTTTTCCAAGAAATACATGTTGAATTGGCAATTCGTAAGCTGTTATTCCCTCAGATTCTTTTAGGGATAAAATTTCTTGTATGAGTTCGTCTTCCATCACCTCGTCGGCATCCAAATTAAGGACCCAAGGATGTGTTGTTTGGGCAACAGCGTATTGTTTTTGGGTTCCAAAGCCATCAAAAGCTCTTTGGAAAACTTTTGCTCCGAATGACTTAGCAATTTCAGCGGTTTGGTCACTGCTGCAATCATCTATTAAAACAATGTCATCACACCAATGCAATTTGGGCAAAGACCTTTTTAGGTTCTCTGCTTCATTTTTTGCAATGATAATGACTGAGATTTGCATGCAACAAATATATTGAATTGACTCGATATTTTAGATTTCTGATAACTCAAGCCAGCGGTCGCTTTTTCGGCTTATAAGTTTATCTAAATCAGAAATTTCATCGGCCCATTGTGTCAAAACCACATGGTCGGTTGCTCCACTTACAAGTAAAGCGTTAAGTTCTGTCTTGCGGGTCTCAAGAGTTTCAATTTCCTTTTCAATGGTTTCCAGCTCTTTTTGTTCCTTAAAACTTAACTTCTTTTTCGCAACCGGGGCTTCTACAGATTTTGTTTCTGCAGTTTTGGGTGCCACTTCAGGAGCCGCTGGTAGATTGTCTACCTCTTCTCTGTAGTCTGTGTAATTGCCGTAGTAGTCAAGGATGTTTCCGTTTTCTTGAAACACAAATAAGTGTTCTACCAATTTGTCCATGAAATAACGGTCGTGAGATACCAATAACAAGCAACCATCAAAACCAACTAAGAAATCTTCAAGAATATTAAGGGTATCAATGTCTAAGTCGTTGGTCGGCTCATCGAGAATTAAAAAGTTAGGATTGCCAACTAAGACTTTTAAAAGCTGCAGTCTTCTTCTCTCTCCACCACTCAGTTTTGCCACAGGTGTGTGTTGCATAGAAGGCGGAAACAGGAACATGTCCAAGAGTTTTGAAACACTTACCTGTTCGCCATTGCCCAAGGTAACATATTCAGCAATTTGCTTTACTTCTTCAATAATTCTATTGTCATCGTTTAGGTCATTGCTATGTTGGGTGTAATATCCAATTTTTAGGGTTGGACCATGAATCACTTCACCACTTGTTGGTTTTATTTCTCCAGTTAACAAATCCAATAAGGTCGATTTTCCAACGCCATTTCTTCCAACCACCCCGATTCGGTCGTTTTTCTTAAACAAGTAAGAGAAATCATTAACCAAACAGTTGTTGCCATAATTCATGGAAACATGATCAGCTTCAATAATTTTATTGCCCAAGCGGCTGGTGCGCACTGAAATTTCAATTTCCTTTTTAGATAAATCAACGCTGGCCTTGTCTTTTAATTCGTAGAACGCTTCAATTCTACTTTTTGATTTTGTGCCACGGGCTTTAGGCATGCGGCGCATCCATTCCAATTCTTTGCTCATTAAGTTACGCGCTCTTGCAACCTCGGTTGCAAACACGGCTTCTCTTTGGCTTTTCTTTTCTAAATAGTATGCGTAATTGCCATTGTGGATGTACAATTTTCCACGTTCTAATTCCAAAATATGTGTGGCCACATTGTCAAGGAAATACCTGTCGTGGGTAACCATGATTAAAGAAATGTTGTGGGCGTTTAATAGGTTTTCAAGCCATTCAATTGCCTGTAAATCCAAGTGGTTGGTAGGCTCATCGAGAATTAAAACATCGGGTTGTTGAATTAGCAATTGAGCCAAAGCCACCCTTTTTTTCTGACCACCACTGAGGCTATCGTTTCTTTGTTTTAGGTTGTGAATGCCTAATTTTCCTAATATTTGAGCTGCTTTTTGTTCAAAATCCCATGCATTAAAACGCTCCATTTCTTCTAAGATATGTTGCATTTTATCGGCAGGATATTCCATGTCAACTATAGCTTTTTCATATTCTTTGACCAAATTGAGCACGGGGTTGCTGTCGCTAAACAAACTTTCTTCTATGGTTTTGTTTGGGTCTAGTTCTGGTTCTTGAGGCAGGTAGCCAAAGATTAAACCTTTGGTCTTTCCAACTTCACCGCCATCTGGGAGTATTTGGCCACAGATAACTTTAAGTAATGTAGATTTTCCAGTTCCATTGCTTCCTACTAAAGCAAGTTTTTCGCCTTTGGCTAAACCAAAACTAATTTCTTTAAACAACCATCTTTCGGTGTATGCTTTAGAAATATTTGCCGCTGATATCAGATTCATTTTATCTTGCAAAGGTAGTCTAAAAAAGGCAGTTTACTTGCCATTAGAACTTTGGTATTCTTAATTAAACTCTCCATTTTTGCATTTATATGGTAATTTATAATCCAAAGGATTGGTGGAAGTTAATTTTAAGCTTTCCCAAAAGCGATACATTTCGAATCATGTTGCCAGGAATTCTGGGGATAGCAGTTTATACTTTTGTAATCGTTTATACGGAGAAAGAATTAATTCATGCCCACTTTAACAATACCACGACCATACATGCTATGGTGGGTTTTGTGTTGTCTATGTTGTTGGTGTTTCGCACCAATACAGCATATGATAGATGGTGGGAAGGCCGCAAGGCATGGGGTGGATTTGTAAATAATTCTAGAAATTTAGCTTTGAAATTAAGTGTAATTGTAAAAGATACTGAAGATAAATTGAGGCTTAAGATTTTGATACAAAATTACATCAGCAGCAGTAGATCCCATTTGCGTTTAGGTGTGCTGAAAGAAGATCTATTAGAATGTGATAAATATCCAATTCAAGAGGTCTTAAAGGCGCAACATGTTCCAAATTTTTTAATGAAGGCTATTCTCATTGAATTGAATGGCATGTTAGAAACAGGTAAAATAAGCAGCACGCAAATGTTGATTATTAACAATGAAATCCAGTCTTTTTCTGACAATTTGGGTGCATGTGAGCGAATTAAAAAGACACCAATCCCATATTCTTATAGTATTTTCTTAAAGAAAATGATTTTCATTTACATTGCTTCAATGCCCTTCGGTTTTGCAATGGAGTTTGGCTATTGGTCGATTTTTATTGTTTCCATTTTGTTTTACATATTTGCGAGTATAGAATTGATTGCGGAGGAAATTGAAGATCCATTTGGTACTGATGACAACGATTTACCAACCGACCAAATTTCTGATTTGATAAAACAGAATCTCGATGAAATAATGGCATAAATGGATTAATTCCTTAAGCATGAGTAAATATTAACTTAATTTTGCCCTTGTATTCTCAATATTTTTGAAACGTTTAATTCAATTTTTAAAACTGTATTTATTGTTTTTGGCTGCCTTTGAAGCCATTCGATTATACTTTATACTTTACCATTTTAAGCTGTATTCAGAATCACCTTTTATGGTTTTTTTGCAAACGGCATTTAAAGGATTTAGACTTGATTTATCCGCCTCGGCATATTGTTTAATGCCAATATTCTTGGTGGTTTTATTGGAAAATGTTTTTGGAAAAAAAAGCAACAAATGGGTTTTAAGAAGTATATTGATTCTCGAGTTTGTTTTAATTTTTGCTATCGGTATTTCCGATCCTGAATTGTACGCTCAGTGGGGAAATAAATTCAATAACCAAGTATTGGTTTATATCAGTCACCCCAAAGAAATGGCTTTGTCTGCAGGTTCAGCCAATTGGGTAAAAACAATTCTTTTTGTGCTCTTGTTACTGCCCTTCTTTTATTTTTTACTCCATAAATTGTTTAAAGTGTTAGAAAAGGACATTGCTTTTTCATGGCAATATGGTCTTGTTACCTTATTGACTTTGGGGGTTAATTTCATTTTTCTAAGAGGCGGATTGGGTGTTGCAACTATTAGTCAAGCAAGTGCTATTTATGCACCAAAACAAGTTTACAATGCCACAGCTATAAACAGTTTTTGGAATGCCTTGTATTACATTGTAAACGATACTCGAACGCTTTACGGAGATGAATATATTGTAGTTGATCAGGCAGAAGCTAAGAGATTATTTGATTCACAGTTCAATCCAACTCAAGGCGTTTTAGAATTAAGTACCCAATCAAAGCCAAATGTATTGGTAGTTGTTTTGGAAAGTTTTACTGCGTTTGCAAGTCAATATTACAGTGGAGCCAATAATTGCACACCGAATTTAGACCAACTTTCAGCAGAGAATTTGAGTTTCATGAAGTGTTATGCAAGTGGCGATAGAACTGAAAAGGGAGTATTGGCTATCAACAGTGGTTATCCTGCGCAACCAGTTTCATCTTTAATCGTTTTCCCAGATAAAGTCAATGCTTTACCTGGTTTGGGCAAAGTATTAAAGGGGCAAGGCTATTACAATACGTTTGTTTATGGAGGAGATGCTGAGTTTGCTTCTATGAAATCATATTTCTTAATGCAAGGTTTTGATAAAGTAGTAGATAAAAAAGATTTTGATCTAGCTTCTTTAAATAGCAAATGGGGTGCCCATGATGCGGAGTTGTACAGTAAAACTATCGAATCCATAAATGCGGCAAAACAACCATTTTATACAATGGCATTAAGCTTAAGCAGTCATGAGCCATTTGATGTTCCATATACAGCAAACGATTTGAAAAAGGACGATTGGTATCGATTTAAAAATTCGATTCTATATGCAGATAAAAGTTTGGGCGATTTTATCGCCAATTGCAAAAAGCAACCATGGTACGCCAATACGTTAATTGTTGTGGTTGCAGATCATGGACATGATATAGGGGTGGAAAATGTCCATTATTTTGGCAAAGAGAAATACCAGATTCCAATGTTTATTTTGGGTGGTGCATTAAAAGAAGAATTTAAAGGAAGGAAAATAGAGAATGTAGTTTCTCAGACCATTATTCCATCACTAATATTGCAAAGTATGCATTTGCCTTTTAATGATTTTAGATGGCAAACAAATGCATTGGATTCAAACGGCTTTGCACAATACCATTACAACAACGGATTTGGCAGGGTTACCAATCATTCTGAATTTATATATGATAATAATGGTTTGTCATTTGATTTTACTGGTTTGAAATCAGAGGAAGCCAAAGTAAAAAACCAAGGAAGAATTTTCCAGCAGGTTTTAATTGATGATTTTTTGAAAAAATAATGTACTTTCGTGTAATAAAATGCGATTTTCAGATTGGTCACATAAAAAGTGGTTTTCATGGATATTGGTAGCTGTATTGCTAATTTCTAATGTAATTTCGTACCGTATAGCCGACAATTATTTTTCGAAAATTACTCCAACAGATACAGAAGAAGTGAGGGTAGAAAGCAGCATGCTAGGCAGTGGCGCTAAAGTAATTGATTGGGCAAAGGAGATACTTCGGTTTTTTAGAAATCCATAGATGAAACCTGTAATTAATCGTTTTTTTTCTGACGCCATAAAAAGCTTCAATTATTACAAAATATATCATTTTATATTTTGGATAATTTACATTGCGTTTTGGTCAATTTTAATCGGTGCAGATGTTTCTTGGAGACAAGCCATCGTTAGTGCTTCTGTTTTTATTTTCTTCCACCTTTTAGTAAGTTATTTTAATAATTATTTCCTGATTGAATGGTTCTTGTTTAGGCGACAATACATCGCTTATTTTCTAAGTTTATTTCTTTCTATTTTATTGGTGTGTTTTCCATTGGCGATTGCGTCATATTTATATGTGCCATTGTCTGAAGAAAGTATATCTAATATTTGGACCCTACAGTTCTTTATCTATAATTTCTTGACAATATTATTTACAGTTTTACTTACTGCTTCGATTAAGTTGTTTAGGAATTGGTTTTTAAAGGAACAAACAAACAAGGAACTTCAGAAGTTAAATATTGAAAATGAATTGAGGTTTTTGAAATCACAAATCAATCCACATTTTTTATTTAATAATTTAAATAATTTGTATGCATTGACTTTGAAAAATTCTGAGTTGGCACCCGATGCAGTATTAAAGCTTTCGAATATTTTGAGGTTTGGATTGTATGAAAGTCAGAAGCAAAAGGTGCCTATTGACGATGATATACAGTTTGTTCGCGATTACATTGAATTGGAGAAATTGCGTTTAGGTGAAAGAACCGATATTCAATTGAATGTTGAGGGCAGTACTTTTGGCCAAATGATAGAGCCTTTTTTGTTTATTAATTTTATTGAAAATGCATTTAAACATGGGGCAAATCCAAGTTTAGGCAAATCATACATACATATTAATTATTTGATAGACTCTGAAAATAAGAGATTAATTTTCAGTATTTCAAACAATAAACCTGGGGCTTTAAACAACTTAGACAAAGACAAAGTAGGAGGAATTGGTCTGAAAAATGTGCAAACCCGTCTGAATATTTTGTATCCTGGTAAACACGAACTTAACATTGTTGACGATAAAGAAAACTATTCAGTAACCCTAATATTACAGACAGTATGAGCAAAATTCTAAAATGCATGGCTATAGACGATGAGCCTTTGGCGCTTGAGGTCATGGAAGCACACATTAAAAAATGCGAGAACTTAAAACTAATTGCTAAATGTTCCAATGCTATTGAAGCATCAGAAGCCATTCAAAATGAAAAACCAGATTTGATATTTTGTGACATCCACATGCCAGAAATTAGTGGCATCGATTTCATGAAGTCTTTACAAAACAGTGGAATTTTGGTGGTGTTTACTACAGCTTATGCAGAATATGCAGTAGATGCATTTACCTTAGATGCTTTAGATTACTTATTAAAGCCAGTTTCATTCGACCGTTTTAAACGTTCAGTAGACCGTGCAGAAGAGTATTTTACAATAAAAGACAAGACCGAGCAACCACAAGCAGAAATGAACGATGGATTCATGTTTGTAAAAGCTGATTCAAAAATGATTAAAATTAATTATGATGAAATTTGGTATGTGGAAGCATTTGCTGATTATGTAAAAATATACACTTCAGAAGACAAACGGATTGTGACTTTGCAAACCATGAAGAACATGGAACAAAGTTTACCAGCTAACAAATTTGCGCGTGTACACAGAAGTTACATAGTAGCAACCAATAAAGTGTTGGCTATAGGCGCACATGAAGTTAAAGTTGGCAATAAAAATATTCCATTGGGTAAGAACTATAAAGATGCATTTGCACAAAGAATGCAGATTAAATAATTAAAATTGATTTCAATAAAAAAGTCCTAGCGTATAACTAGGACTTTTTTTATGTTCTTATTTAATTAGATCTTATCTAATCAGTGAAATCATTCCACTGTAGTAATGCCATTTCTTACGGTTGTCTCTTACTTTAATGTGGTAGTAGTAAACACCTTCTTGGCAATCTACTCCGTTATAAGTTCCATCCCAACGACCAGTGTTATCGGCGCTGTTGTATATTCTCTCACCCCAACGGTTAAAGATATTTAACTCTAATGATAATATTGAAGTGAATTTAGGCTCCCAGAAGGTGTTAAATTCATCTTTATTTGGACTGAAAGCATTCGGAATAAAGATTCTATAAATATCTAATACGCGTAGTTTTTGGTAGGTAGTGTCATTGCAACCATGGGTGGTTGTTGCTACCATCATTACTGTGTATAATCCAGTATCGGTATAAGTATGTTTAGGGTTTTGAATAACATCATTTCCTCCATCACCAAATTTCCAAACATGGCCATCTGCTCCAGTTGATAAATCGGTGAAACTTACTTCAGGTTCTACAATATCAATTTGTCTTGGCAAGTATGAGAAGTCAGCTGAAGCTTGAACATAAGCTTGTACGCTTTGTGCTTTAGAGAAACAAACTTTCCCGTTTCCTAAAACCATACTTACTCTTGTATTGTAAATGCCAGCAGTATTGTAGTTTTTAGGAATATCTGCATGGGTAGCACCACCGGTTGATGGGGTGTTCACAGAATTGACATTGTCAAAATACCATTTCCAAGTAAAGCTAGGATTTAGTGGTGTTTGAGCAGCTGTTTTAGGGTAGAAGAATAAAGTTGACAAAGGCTCACAACCATCAATCTTTGTAGCCAATAAACTGTCTGTTACTTGAGGAGCAACCCAAAGGCGGGCAGTAGTTTTTACAGAGTCAGAACAACCATCGCTTAATACAACTCCAATGTCCATTGATTGGCTAGGCGTGTAGGTAATAGATTTTTGAGTACCCAAAGTGGCATTGCTTAAAACATCATACCAACGGTAGATGTAAGATTGAACACGGCCGCCAGCAGGTGAAGCGCTTAAAGTAATGGCTTCATTTCTGCAAAGCTCATCGCCCACCAAAGCACCAATGGTAACAGGTGTGCGGGTATAAATTTTAAATGTCGTTGAATCGTTGCGGCTGCAATTGTCATTTCCAATAATTAGGTAATCACTTGGAGAAGACGGAGGATTGATGTTGAAACTTGCTTGGCTATTATTTGTCATAGAATCGACAGGTACCCAATTAGCACCAGATTTACGTTTTAAAACAAATTTAATTGGCAAATTATCGGCACTAGTTCCGTTGATTATTAAATTATATGTTCTGTTGGTACATATTGTATCGACAGGGGTTGGATTTACAATGTTTAAACCGGTTTTGATTTTTACTGAAATCTTTTTGCTGGTTTGTTGTGCATTACAAACTTGGTTCAAACGCAATGAGAAGGTTTGATCATCAGGGATGTTTAAATTGAAAGAAGGGTAGGTCTTACCTTTTGAAGAATCAATAAGTACAAACCCACTTGTACTGGTATTGTATAGTTTGAAAACATAACCAGTAGAGTCGCCACCACTTGCACGGGCACTGATATTGAAGGTTTGGTTTTTGCATACCGGGTTGTTGTACATAATGGTATCTATTTTCATACCCGGTCTTACTTTAACTGTTACATAACCGCTGTCATTTGGATTGGTACAACCATCGCTTAGAACCGCTTTATAGGTAACGTCGCTGCTTCCCATCGTAACTGTTTTGCTTAAGCCAGAACCTAAACCATTGTCCCAATTTACAATTTGATTCGCTACCACACCGCCTGTTACACTTGCGGTTAACGTAACATCGTTGCCTTCGCAAACTAGAGTGTCTCTAGGCATGGTAATTTTCAGACTATCACGAACAGTAATTACAATATAAGCTGTGTCGGCATATTGATTACCATTTGCATCTTTACTGCAACCATCTGTTACAATAGCACGGTAAGTGGTTGTAAATTTTGGAGAAACGGTATGTGACAAACCAGCACCTAAACCATTGTCCCAATTAACAACAAGGTTGCTAGATAATCCACCCCAAGCCGTTGCCGTCATTGTTGTAGAAGTTCCACGGCATATGGTAGTATCATTGCTGGTCGTCATAAAGAAACTGTCTCGGACATACACCCTCATGGTGTCTCTGCTTGGAGAGCATCCAAATCGTGTTGCAGTGACATAGTAAGCAGTATCTTTTAATGGCTTTGAAATAGGTTGGTAACATTTGGTGCAACTCAACCAGGTTGAAGGAGAGAAAGTGAAAGTAGTGTCTCCATCTGTTTTTGAAGTTATTTTAAAACTATTGCCAAAACAAATAGTGGTGTCTTTCATGAGTTTGATATCTGGGCGCTTGTATACGCGTATCTCATAAGAGACAGTATCGTCAATTGAAGTCAAACCATTACAAACTCCATTGGTTGGTCTTTGAGCAATCATATTGACTTTATATCGGCCAGTATCTTTAAATAGATAAGTGAAGTTTTTAACTGCTTTCGGGAAGTTAGGCATCATTGCACCTGAAGCATCTCTGCATAGCCATTTCCAAGTTACACCAGTCAAACTAGAGCCACCGCCATCAAATGGAACTGTAGCATCTTCACATACTGTGTAGAACAAACTATCTGATTCAAAGTCAGCACTACTTTTTCCATTTACAAAACTATAGAAACTCAATGGTTTGATTGAAGATCCTACGCTGTAACCATAAGAACCATAGTCACCATAAGCATATAAAATTGCAAAGAAACCAAGTGGGTGAGACATGTTGTGGTTTCCAAGTGCGAGGCCTGATTGCTGAATATAAGAATAGCTAGTGTCTTTGGTTAATAATTGCCATGTTGCTGTTGGCGCGGCTCCATCAATTTTCAATTGATTTCTGTAGGCCGTTTTAACAACCACATTGATAAAGAACTTGTCAATTTTATCTGCGTTTTCGCAAGAAAAGTTAAGGTTTTTCAAGGTTTGTTCCAATGGAGATAACCACATCAACATTGGGTCAGTATCAGAAGTACCACCATCGCAACGTTGTGATAATCCCAATTGACAAAGTGCAATTGGCTTATTGGCGGTAACTACAGCATCTTTAATATTATTACCAGTGGTAACTAAAAAGAAGGTATCGGTCATTCCAGCATTGGAAATGATTTTGTTACGGCCATTGAATGTTACACGGGTATTGTTTTGTGAGGTAACAAATTTTACCATTTCAACTTTTCTCAAAGTATTAGGTTTCCAAGTAGTTGGAATAAAAGCGAATTTCTTACCCCATAAATTCATTGGCATCATTTGCTCAAATAAATGGTCGGCAGAGTTAATGCCCGCTGTACAACTTGGATGTACAATTACACTTCTACTTGAACCTCCAAAAACGGCAATTTTTTTACAATCTCTAGCTTGAACTAAGGTACCAGATAAATCTAATAATTTTGATCCAGCCGTAACTTGATAAGTCTCTCCTTTTTGTAGGGTTATTGTAAATGTTGTGTTTGCTGCTTTACCACCAGCAGTAGCGCAAGTTGGCGTTATGTCAATGGTAGTACTATTTTCTGTAGCAACAATTGCAAACGATGATCTATAATTTGAATTTGCTCCTCCACCTGAGTATATATCGCCTGGAAATGAGACAACTCTATAGTCCACGCCCAATGCTTCTATTGGGTAAATCAAAGCAGCATCACAAGAAGCTGTTTTGGTGTTTTGGGCGGCAACGCTGACGGTGTCTTTTGCTGTGATTATTAAGCCTTTGCTTCTACTTGATGCGTTTTCAGTGCCTGTTGTATAACCAGCAGCAGTTGATACCAATACAGTGTCAACTCCACCACCAACACCAATTGAAAATGGCATGGTAACACCTGTGATAAAGTTCTTAACAGTGCCAGTAGTTGCTTTGTTGCAACTAATTACGACTTTTAATTGAACTGGGTTATCAGGGGTTCCGATTGATTCCATAAAGGTCATCCAAAAGGTTTTTCCCAATGTCGACAATTCTTGAGATTGTGCGACAAACGGACAAATTAGAAGGATAAATAACCCTAAATATCGGGTAAAGGTACTTTTCATAAAGCGTGAATTAGGTTGCTAATTTAGAGTAAAAAATACTAAAAAGTAGAATAATTGGGATATGTTTTTTTAACATAACGACTTATTGTTTGGTTATCAGCTATTTAATTCCTTTTTATCTTATTAACATTAAGGTTAAAATCGAGGCTTTAAACCCTTCTAAAACGGGGTCTTTATCAAAATCAGTGTTTTTTCATTTATATTTGCATTTTTTAAACTATTAATTTAATGGATTCAGGTCTCCTGGTCATTCTTCTTACCCTTATCTGCTCGGCATTTTTTTCGGGTATAGAAATCGCCTTTATTTCTTCCAATAAATTGCGCATAGAACTGCAAAACAAACAAGGTGTTTGGAATGCGCGTATTTTAGCTTGGTACCTAAAAGATCCTTCTCGATTTATCAGCACAACGCTTATTGGAAACAACATCTCCTTGGTTATTTACGGTATACAAAGTGGGGCCATTCTTGAACGTTTTCTTAACCCTAGTGAAGTAGCGCTAAAAGTTCTTGATCCTAATAGCATTCAAGCGATGTTGTTGATTCACGATGGCTTCTGGCGCCTAGTTGTTATTACTATTGTTTCTACTTTGGTGGTTTTAATCACTGCTGAGTTTTTGCCAAAAGCTTTATTTAGAATCAACCCCGATTTTGTTTTAAATACCTTGATTCTACCTTTTCATATTTCATATTTTTTATTGTGGCCAATAGTGTCATTTATTACCCTTATTTCTAAAGGTATTTTGAAACTTATGACTGGCGAAAAGTATGTGTCCTCTCAACCTGTTTTTAGCCGCACCGACCTCGACCATTTGATCTCTCAAACTGGGCAAATTGAACTAAGTGATGAGTCGAACCTTAGCACAGAAATGTTTAAAAATGCACTTGATTTTGGGAACTTAAAGGTGCGCGATTGTATGGTTCCCCGCACAGAATTAATTGCAGTTGACGAGAGTGAAACCATAGAAGAATTGTATAAAACATTCTTAGATTCAAGGCATTCTAAAATTCCGGTTTACCGCGAAAACATTGACAATATTACTGGTTATGCCCATCAGGTTTACATGTTCAAAAAACCTAAGACCATATTGGAAGCGACCATGCCAATCTTAATTACCAATGAGAGCCGCAGTTTGCACGACCAATTGAAAGAGATGACACTTAAACGCAAGAGTATGGCTGTGGTGGTTGATGAGTTTGGAGGCACTGCTGGTATTATTACCATTGAAGATATTATTGAAGAAATTTTTGGTGAAATTGACGATGAGTACGACACCGAAGAATTAAAGGAAACCAAACTAGGCGATAACCATTACTTGCTTAGTGGCCGTCACCCAATAGATTATTTGAACGAGACCTACCATTTTGATATTCCAGAAGATGGTTATGAAACCTTGGGTGGATATATCATCAGTATTTGTGAAAGCATACCAGAAGACAACGAGGTAATACTTAATGAGTCTTTTGAAATAACCATCAAACAGGTTAAAAATGCAAGGATTGAGGAAGTTGAAATTAAAATCTTAAATCCTAGTCGCGAAGCCTAATGAAGGTTTTACTCGTGCACGGTCCCAATCTTAATTTGCTCGGCGAACGCCAAGAAAGTATATACGGGAACAGCAGTTCTGAGGATATTGTCAAGCGTTTAAAAATGGAGTTCCCACAACTCGATTTGCAGTATTTTCAGTCCAATAACGAACACGAATTAATTGATGCCATCCACGCTGCGCGAAAAGAATACCAAGGGGTTTTAATAAATCCAGGCGCATTTTCGCACAGCTCTGTTGCATTGGCTGATGCCATTCGCTCCATCAATATTCCAAGCATTTGCATACATATTAGCAATATTTACCAACGCGAGGATTTTCGTCACACCGATTTGGTTGGAGCTGCTTGCAAAGGCAGTATAGTTGGCTTGGGTATTGAAGGATACCCATTGGCCTTAGAATGTCTTGTAGATTTAATTAAACCTTAGCCGACAAAACCACTTGGGTGGCGGCACCCAAAACTTGTTTTAACAAAGCTGTTTGCTCGCTAAATTGAGCAGGCATTTCTATTTCGTTTTTCGCATTGTAAATGGTCAAGAGCGTGCAATTGGATTCTTGCTCAACACTGTATTCATTGTTCAAGGCAGCGCACAATTCGTCAATCTTAGATTCTTTGGTGTCGCAACAAGCTGAAAAACTAATGGCTGAATTTTGCATGACATTGATACGCACTTTGTGGTTTGCAAAATGTTCGAAAATGCGGCTTAAATTATCTTCTGCTATAAATGAATAGTTTTTTGTAGAAATTGAAAGCAATGTTTGTTGGTCTTTCACAATATAACACTCGTTTGATAGGGCAGGGGCGTCGTTGTTAACCACAGTGCCTTTGTCGTCGATATTGATAAAAGAGTTTACGTACAACTGTATGTTTTTACTTTTAAGCGGTTGTATGGTTTTTGGGTGAATAACCGAAGCGCCATAGTAAGCCAACTCAATGGCTTGGTTGTAATTGATGGCATCGAGTTTAACCGCTTTGTCAAACTTTTTAGGGTCAGCATTCATTACCCCAGCAACGTCTTTCCATATGGTAACATCATTTGCATCTAAACAATAAGCGAAAATTGCTGCAGTATAGTCAGAGCCCTCACGGCCAAGTGTTGTGGTGTTGTTGTTTTCGTCGCGCCCAATAAAACCTTGGGTAATAACAATGTTGCGGTCAATGTATGGTTTTAAAATACGTTTGATGGTTTCTTCCGTTTCATTCCATTTAACACGGCCTTCTCTGAAGTTGTTATCGGTTTGTATGAAATTGCGCGCGTCAACCCATTTGTTTTTTGTTTCAACGCTTAAAAGGAAGTCGCTCACAATTTTGGTAGATAGCAATTCACCGTAACAAATGATGCCGTCGTATATTTCGTCATATGCCGCATTTGGGTAGCGTTTCTCAACCAAACATTCCAATTCCATAAACAAATCTTCTAAATCTGAATAGATGTGGTGTTTTTGATCGCTGATTAAATCGTTGGCAATTTTGTAGTGAAAATCTTTCAGGTCGGCGATGATATTGCGTTTTTTAGCGTCGTCATTCTTCCAAAAAGCGTCCACTAAGTCTTCTAATTTGTTGGTCGACTTGCCCATTGCAGAAATAACTACCAATAGTTTTTCGCCAGAAAACCTAGCAATGATGCGACCTACGTTCCTCACAGCCTCTGCATCTTTAACAGATGCGCCTCCAAATTTAAAGACTTTCATTCTTTTGATTATTTTTGCAAAAATAATTTAGTAGGACCATGAATCAAAATACACTTATCACCTTAAACCAATTTATCTCTGATCAACAAAATAAGTTTCCTTTTGTAAAGGGCACTTTATCTAAAATTTTCGGCGATTTACAATTGGCGGCTAAGATGATTAACCGCGATGTGCGCAAGGCAGGCTTAATAGATATATTGGGCAACTTTGGCGAAACCAACGTACAAGGAGAAGAACAAAAGAAATTGGATGTCATCAGCAACGACGTGTTTATGCGTTTAATGGACTTAAGCGGTGCTTGCGTTTGTGTGGTTTCTGAAGAGGATGAGCACATACACTGGTGTCCAGGTGCAGAAGATGCTAAATATATTTTGGCCATCGACCCATTGGATGGTTCATCAAACATCGATGTGAATGCTTCTATCGGTTCAATCTTTTCGATTTACAAACGTTTGTCACCAGACAAGCCGGTTGACCATGAAGATATTTTGCAAAAAGGCGTTAACCAAGTAGCAGCAGGTTATATCATTTACGGAACTGCTACCATGTTTGTTTATACAACAGGCAGTGGCGTTAACGGATTTACACTTGACGATTCAATTCAAGAGTTTTGCTTGTCACATGCAGACATCAAAACCCCAAGCATGGGAAGCATATTCTCAGTAAACGAAGGTAATTTAAAGGAATTCCCAGAAGGTGTTATCAAATACATTGACCATTGCAAGGGCGAAAACAAAGAAGAAAAACGTCCATATTCAGCGCGATATATTGGTTCATTGATAGCAGACTTTCACCGCAATTTGTTAAAGGGCGGAATCTATATGTACCCTCCAACTGCCAAAGCACCGAATGGTAAATTAAGGTTGTTGTACGAATGCAATCCTATGGCATTCTTAGTTGAACAAGCAGGAGGTAAAGCCCACAGTGGAACCCAAAGAATTATGGAAATCCAACCAGAAACTTTTCACCAAAGAGTACCTGTATTCATTGGTTCAGGCGAAATGGTTGACCATGTTATTGGCATGATGAACGAAAACAAATAATT
>JAOASJ010000004.1 GCA_030158725.1 Bacteroidia bacterium | reverse complement strand
AGGGCTGAGTTTAGCCTTCGACAATAAGGCTTGCGCCTCCGCTAAAGCTTCAGCGGCACGCGGATGAAGGCCGAAGGCAATTGGGATTGGAGATTCTGTATAAGACTCAGGGGTGGAAAACACCCCTGAGACAGCATTTCGTTTTTAGATGTTCGGTCAACCTTATTAGGCATCGACAACTTAATAACCAATAACTATTAACCAATAACTAATAACCAATAACTATTAACCAATAACTAATAACCATTAACGAATAACCAATAACCGGTACTCATCCGTTAATCCCCCCCTTTCATCTATTTCGTTTCTAGTCTTCCCCGTTTGGCACCATTATCGTTATTTCTTATTCAATTAATGGAAGTTTTATTCCGTAAAAAAGAACAAATCTTCATATTAATTGCTTTAATACATACAACACTATGCATACTTTAAAAATCATCTTCCCCTTAAGTCTTCTGTTTTTAAGCCTTGCTTTTATTTCTTGTGCTCAAAAACCAAAATCTCAAGTCAACTCAAGCGTTGACAATACCTGGATGCAAAAATCTGATTCCTTTTGGAAGCAAAAACTAAGCGATGAACAATATTATGTGTTGCGAGAAAAAGGCACTGAAAAACCATACACTGGAAAATGGTTGTTGCACGAAGATTCAGGAACCTATACCTGCGCTGCATGCGGAAATGAATTGTTTAGCTCAAACAGCAAATTTGAATCGCATTGCGGTTGGCCTAGTTTTGACGAAGAAATAAATGGAGGTAAAATTAAAACCCAAGTGGACAATTCTCTAGGTATGCAAAGAATAGAAATTTTGTGTGCCCGTTGTGGCGGTCACCTAGGCCACTTGTTCGACGATGGACCAACAAGCACTGGAAAAAGATACTGTGTAAATTCATTGTCATTGTCATTTGAAAAAGAAAGCAAGCCACTTAAAACTAGCGATACTTTAACATTGGGTGGCGGTTGTTTTTGGTGTATAGAAGCGGTATTCGAACAATTGAAAGGTGTAAGCAAAGTGGAGTCTGGTTTTTCAGGGGGCAAAAATGCCAACCCAAGCTATGCGCAAGTTTGCACAGGCAACACTGGCCATGTAGAGGTTGTACAAATCATTTATAACCCGACAATTATTAGTATGGATGAATTGCTAAAAGCATATTTCACCGTGCACGACCCTACCACTTTGAATAGACAAGGAGCCGATGAAGGTACTCAATACCGTTCGGTGATATTTTATAGAAATGAAGAGCAAAAACAAATTGCCACTTCAATAATATCTGACTTACAAATGGCAAAGGTGTATTCAAGTCCGATAGTTACCGCTGTTGAGCCCTTCTCAGCGTTTTACAAGGCCGATATAAGCCACCAAGACTATTATGCCAACAACAAAGACAATGCGTATTGTCAAATGGTGATTCAGCCTAAAATGGAAAAATTCGAAAAGGTATTTAAAGACCGTTTAAAATAAACTAGTCTGTTTTATTGCGTTGTAGTTTTGGCTTCTGGTAAATGAGCTCACCGTCGTCGTTGTATTTTTCGTGAAGCACCAATTTATCGTCTTCATTAAAATACTTCCACTCTCCTACCATAATACCCATAGAATATGTTCCCTCTGCATGGGCTTCACGGTTGTATAAACCGGTTTTAAACTCACCATCGAGCTTGCCATCTACATAGGTGCCATATTCATCTAAAACACGCACATAAACTTTCTTGGATTTAGAACGGTCGAACTTTTCTTCTTTACCATTCATTTTATCACCTTGCTCAACCACCCCAGAATAATATTTTCTGAATGGTCCGTTTAGCATATCGTTTTTATAATTGAATACTGTTAAGGTATCGCCACCTTCGTTAAATGTAATCCATGTGCCATCCTTTTTGCCAAGTTTGTAGTACTCTTCTTTTAGCATGGTACCAAAAACATTGTCCCAATATCTTGAAACACTGTCTAAGTATCCATTTTTGTAATATGACTCCTCAGCCATTAAGCCAGTAAGGTGGTAGCGTATAAACTGACCTTCTCTAACGCCTTCATTGTAGTTGGCTTCTTGTCTGATATTTCCCGCTTCGTAATAGGTCAACATTAAACCATGAGGCTTTTCGTTTTTCAGATTTGCCTTTTGTTCTAGATTGCCATTTTTAAAATAAGAGAGTGATTCACCAACACGCACACCATTGTTGTAATTGTGAACGTATTTAAGATTGCCCGTTTCGTAATAACAGTTAATGGTACTATCTAATTGATCGTATTGATATTTACCTTCTAATTTCACTTTGCCATTTTCGTGGTAGTAAACAAAGTGTCCATGGCGTTTTCCTTCAGAAAAATTCATGGTGGTTCTAACCACTCTTCCACCTGGGAAGTATTCGGTTTTTAAACCATCTAACAAACCATTTTTCCAGTTGATTTCCTGCTGTTTGGTTTTGTTCTCAAATAAATCTATGCTTATTCCTGTGTAAGGTTTACCATTGAAATAATAAACTTCATTGTTGTTTTGAAGTTCTTGGGTACTAACTTTTCTTTGATAGGTTTGGGTTGCAGGTTTGTTTCCAGCATTCTGAGCAGAAGCAATTCCAGGAATTAAAATCAGAGCGAAAACAAAAAGACTATTCTTAAGCATTCCACAAATTTAAAGGATTGCAAATAGAATTTAAAGTTAAGACACAAACACTGTCTTAAAAATTAATCAACAAAGAATTATGGTTTGATGAGCTTTTTAATTTGCTCTTCTAATTCAATTTCACTGCCTTCAGTGTAACCGTTGTGCACATAAACGATATTGCCATTTTGGTCAATTAATACTGTTTGTGGAGGATTGTTCACATTCATGGCTCTGGCCAAGTCTTTGTTTTCATCCAACAATATCAAATAAGGCCATCCCAAAGAATTTGCTACTGGTTGAACTTTGCTAGATGTTCTTGCATCGTCCATTGATACTGCTACCAATTCTAAACCGTATTTCTTTTGCCAATCGTCGTATAAGTCTAATACGTTGTTCAATTCTTTAATACAAGGTGTGCACCAAGTGGCCCAAAAAGAGATAATCATTATTTTACCTGTTTTGCCATAGTCTTGGATGTTCACGGGACTGCCATCCATTTTTTTCACCATTACAGAAGGCAATTGTTGTTTTTGCTTGGTGGTATCATTTGCTTGAACTAGAGTCACCGCAAAGAACATCATTAAAGTTAGTACTATTGAACGCATGATTACAAATAAACAATCATTGTGCCAAAATTACAAGAAGTATTTAAAGCCTTAACAACCGCAGGGATTAAACTTTTTAATTTTACCTTTTCGGTTTTTAGTTTCGACCATTTGGCCTTTCTCATTGAATATTATATAAGAAGAAAGAACACCATTTTTGTAGTGTTCTTTCTTACGAACTATTTTTCCAATTCGACAAACCCAAATGCCATTTTTCAATGAGTCATTTGTGTATTTGCCTTCACAAACCAAAGAATCGCTAGCCCAAGCCTCTAGTCCTAGAAACAAAAAACCAATGCAGATTAATTGTTTAAGTTGTGGCACTATTCTGACTTAGGTTCTTCTGTATTAGAATCAGTGCTCGGCGTTTCTGGAGCAATGGTCTCTGTAACTATAGTCTCAACAACTACAGGAACTTCAACTTCTTTTGCAGTAGAGTCGCTATCCATATAATTTTCATAATTGGTTTTGTGGTCGAAAGGACGTTTGCCAATTAAATTTTCAAGATCATATTGGAACAAAATTTCTTTTCTCAATAACTCTTGAGATAAGTTTTCTAATTCTTTGCGTTTATCGCTCAATAAAGCTTTTGTTCTTTCGTAAGCATTTTGAATAATTTGACGAACTTCTTCATCAATCATTTCAGCTGTTTTCTCACTGTATGGTTTGCTGTAAGCGTATTCTCCGGTTGAATCGTTGAAACTTACATGTCCAACCTTAGCGTTCATACCGTAAATGGTTACCATAGCATAAGCCATTCTTGTAACACGTTCAAGGTCGTTCTGAGCACCAGTACTTATTTTACCAAAGATTAAATCCTCAGCAGCTCTACCACCTAATGTCATACACATTTCGTCAAGCAATTGCTCTGTGCGGTAAATGTATTGTTCTTTAGGTAAGTATTGAGCATAACCCAAAGCAGCAACACCTCTAGGAATAATAGACACTTTAACTAAAGGATCTGCGAATTCTAAGAACCATCCAGCAACGGCGTGACCAGCTTCGTGGTAAGCCACTATATTTTTTTCTTCAGGAGAAATCAATTTGTTTTTCTTTTCAAGACCACCGATTACACGGTCAATAGCATCTTGAAAATCTTGCATATCAATTTTCTCTTTATTGTTTCTCGCTGCTATTAAAGCCGCTTCGTTACATACGTTTGCAATTTCAGCACCAGCAAAACCAGGGGTTTGAGCTGATAATTTCTTAGGATCAATTTCGGTAGATAATTCTTTGCCTTGCAAGTGCACTTTGAAAATTTGCTCTCTACCCACTAAGTCTGGTTTATCGATAGAAATTTGTCTATCAAAACGACCTGGTCTTAACAATGCAGAGTCTAATATATCTGGTCTGTTGGTTGCAGCTAAAATGATAACACCGCTGTCGGTACCAAAACCATCCATTTCAGTTAACAATTGGTTTAGGGTATTCTCGCGCTCATCGTTAGAACCGCTCATTAAGTTTTTACCTCTAGCACGACCAATAGCATCAATCTCGTCTATAAAAATAATACAAGGCGCTTTTTCTTTTGCTTGTCTGAACAAATCACGTACCCTTGATGCACCAACACCCACGAACATTTCTACGAAGTCAGAACCTGAAAGTGAGAAGAAAGGAACATTTGCTTCACCAGCAACTGCTTTAGCCAAAAGGGTTTTACCAGTACCTGGAGAACCAATTAACAAAGCACCTTTAGGGATTTTACCACCCAATTTGGTGTATTTTTTAGGGTTCTTAAGGAAGTCAACGATTTCCATAATTTCCACTTTGGCTTCATCAAGTCCAGCTACATCTTTAAATGTGATATTTACTTTGGTGTTTTTATCAAATAACGTCGCTTTGCTTCTGCCGATGTTGAACAATTGACCAGGACCACCTGCACCACCACCGCCACCGCCCATACGACGCATCATGAAACTCCATATAAAAATGAAGATACCAATCATGATTATCCAATACAAAATGGTTCCAGAAGAATCATTTTCATATTGCCAATCGCGCACCACTGCTTTTGCTTCAGGGTGAGCAATAACTAAATTGTCATAATCTTTATTGAACGCCTCTTTGTTTACTTCAAAATAGTATTGAGGAGTTTTTTGACCGAACATGCCATTGCCTTGGCTGCGCACATCTTTGTACTTTTCATTTTCCAAAGACTCCTTTTTAAGGAATACTTTTACGACACGGTCGTTGATAATTTCTAAACGGTCAACATCATTGCTGATGATCATTTCGCTTAATTCATTCCAATTGGTTTTTTTACCAGGGTTGCTAGGGAAAAAACTGATGATTATAAATCCAAGAAGTAAAATCCCCCAAATCCAATACATATTAAATTTAGGTGCATTTGGTTTCTTTTCGCCGAAAGGATTTTCGTTCTTTTTGTTGTTATTTTGATTGTCCATTAATGATTGAAAAAGTGGTCTTTGTTTTAGTTCCCTGCAAATTTAATTAAATGTTTAAACTATTTTTAATGTTTTATAGGCAACTCATGTATTTTTGCAAAAAATATTCCATAAATATGTACGGCAATTTAGAACAACAACTAAAGGATGAATTGAAACAAATCCACGAAGCTGGTTTGTACAAAAAAGAACGCATCATTGTATCGCCACAGGGCGCAGACATTAAGCTTAACGATGGCAAAGAGGTAATAAATTTTTGCGCCAACAACTACCTTGGCTTATCTAGCCATCCACGTGTTATTGAGTCTGCCAAAAAGTCACTAGACACCCACGGTTTTGGTATGAGCAGCGTGCGTTTTATTTGCGGAACTCAAGACATTCACAAAACGCTAGAAGCAAGAATAGCCGAGTTCTACGGCACTGAAGACACCATTTTATACGCTGCAGCTTTTGATGCAAATGGCGGTGTTTTTGAACCGTTGTTCAATGAAGAAGATGCCATTATATCTGACGCATTAAACCATGCTTCAATTATCGATGGCGTGCGTTTGTGCAAAGCCGCGCGTTACAGATACAACAACAACGATATGGCCGACTTAGAAAACCAGCTAATCGCTGCAAATGCTAAGGGTCACAGAAATAAAATCATTGTTACCGACGGTGTATTTAGTATGGATGGTTATGTAGCGCAACTCGACAAGATTGTTGCTTTAGCCGACAAATACAATGCCTTGGTAATGGTAGATGAGTGTCATGCGGCAGGTTTTATAGGAAAAACTGGCAGAGGTACTCCAGAATATTGTGGCGTGCATGGTAAAATCGATATTATTACTGGCACACTTGGCAAAGCTTTAGGTGGCGCTATGGGTGGTTATACAACCGGTAAAAAAGAAGTTATCGAAATGCTTCGTCAACGTTCTAGACCATATTTATTTTCTAATTCATTGGCTCCAGCTATCGTTGCTGCGGGTATAGAAGTATTTAATATTTTAAGTGAATCAACCGAATTGCGCGACAAATTAGAAAGCAATGTAAAATACTTTAAAGAAGGTGTTCGCGCTGCTGGTTTTGATTTTAAAGATGGAGAAAGTGCTATTGTGCCAATTATGTTGTACGATGCAAAATTAAGTCAAACCATGGCTGACAAATTATTAGATGAAGGCATTTATGTCATTGGATTCTTCTACCCTGTTGTTCCAAAAGATCAAGCTAGAATTAGAGTTCAATTGTCTGCTGCCCACGAAAAACACCACCTCGACAAAGCAATTGCCGCTTTCACCAAAGTAGGTAAAGAGCTAGGGGTGATTTCATAAAAATTACTATCCCATAAAAAAGGTCCTGCAGTTTTTTGCAGGACCTTTTTTTTATGCCTAATCGTGATTATGATTTGCGTTTCTTAGGTGAAATCAAACTGTCTGCTGGATACCATTGTTCCATTGAATCACGCATGTTTTTTGACCATTGAATCAACATTTGTTTTTGATCTTCGGTCAACTTAGCATTGCGGTGAATTAAAGTATATGAAGTCATAGGCATCTCATCTTCAACAATCATCTCATCTATTTCTTCCAATTTGTGGTATTGACGGTAAAGCGGATAGTTTAAAAATTCATCGAAATTCAAATGCTTTTTACCATCGTTCACATGGTCGCTTAAATACCAAGCAACTGGTTGAATCTTGGAATACCAAGGATACACTGTGGTATTGCTGTGGCAGTCGTTACAAGCCGTTTTTAACACAGCTGAAATCTCTGCATTCACAGGAAATTTCTTTTCTATAGATTGTGCATTTATTCCACTTGTGTTTTTTTCAGGGTGAATAAATTGAATGGCAAGTAATACAAGTGCCAAAACAAGCAGGGAATTTTTAATAAAGCTTTTGATTTTCATTATTCAAAGTTAATTGTATTCAATATAATAAAGACTGATGGATGTTAGGTTTTAATTTACTTCCTCTTCCTTTAACACATCGCCTCTTAAGAAACGGTAACGTTTTCTTGCTTCGTTGGCAAACAAGCTACCTGTATAATTCAGAACCAAGATTTCATAAATCTTTTTGGCCTTAGCGGTGTCGTTGAGTTTAAACTCATACAATTTCGCCAAATTTATCAATGCGTTATCGGCGAGTATATCGGTACTAAAATCGCGGATCAATTTTAGATATAAAACTTCGGCATCGGTATATTTATCTTGCTTCTCAGCGATTAATGCTTTTGCGAAAATAATTTCATCTATCAAAGTGTGTCCAGGAAAAAGAATAGAGATTTGATCCAATACCAAATTGGCTTCATCCAACTTGTTTTGAAAAATCAACAAGTCGGCTTTTGCATATAAACCCAAAGCTTCTTCGGTGCTGTCCATTCCCAAATTGTCTTGAATAATTAACCACAAACGCATGGCATTGTTGCTGATCAATTGTGTGGTTGCTTCCTTCAAAACATCTAATTGGGTTTGACTCCAAGTAAACTCAGCTCTATAATAACACAAGCGGGCATATCTATATTTAGCCTCTTGCCCCAATGCATCATTGGTAAAAGACTTCTCAACCTGTTTGTACAATAAATCTGCTTCCCAGGTTTCACCAACCATTAATTGAGCATCACCCAAAGCCAATTTGCATTCAGCCAATAATCTAGGATTAACACCTGGAATACCCATTACTTGATTTAGTTGAGTAATCGCTTTTGGAGCCGACTGCATGTAATAAATATACAATTCAGAAAGCTCTTTTATTTGTTCAGCAGTTTGCCAATTCACCCCATTTGTAGAAATAAAGCTTAGGTATTCTTTTTCCATAGCAGCTAATCGTTCAGGACTCGCTCCATTGCGCAGTCTTACTTGCATAATACCACAATTCAAAACACCTTGTTGGGCTTGATAAAAGTAGCGTTTTTCAGGGCCCAAAGATTTTACATATTCAAAACATTTAATGGCATATTCGTACTCTTCATTTAGGATCAACAAAGGCGCCAATTCCAATAATTTCCTACCCTCTTCTTTCATCCGTTTATCAACGGCCTTTGATTGTATCAAAGCACCATTCCAATCTTTTTGTTGGGTAAATGACCACACCAAAAGATCGTTGTATGCGTAGTTATCAGGATTTTTTTGTAGTTGTACCAGCAAGGTATTGCTCAGTATTTTATATTGGTTGAGGTTGTTGTAAGAGATAACAAATTTGTTTTTAACATCTTCTACCACATACTCGCTGTAGCCCGCCATTTTAACCAATTCTAAAGTTGCTAAATCTATATTAGAATTGTAAAAATACAGATCACTTAAATTGTAGGCAAAAAGCAATTCATCTTTTAGACTCTTTCTGGCTTCTAAATAAACTTCAATGGCTTGCTTGTAAAAACGGCGTTTTAAAAAAGCATTGGCGAGCAATTCGGCCTGATCAGGACTTGCTATTTTTATTTTGAAAAGCGACTTAAAAACCTCTTCCTTTTTATCATTTAAATTTTGCAATTGAAATAGATAGGCTTTGTCTACTTTATAGGCATAGATTTCACTGAATTTTCTTATCCTTTTATCAACAAGTTTTTCAGCACTTTTAAAATCATTTAAAAGAATATAGCATTGCAATAAATTATCGTAATAGTAAACGGACTCAGATTGCTTAGACGCTAGGTTTTCATATAGGTCTGCGGCCTCTTGATACTTTTTTTCAGCAAAATATTGAGCCGCTAATTTCTCATCTGTATTTTGTGCAGAGGCTAAAAAACAATTAAAAAAAAAGAGAAAAATCAGGTAACGCATCCTTACAAATCTACTTATTAACGATAAAACAACAAGGAAAATTTCTCATTTTCCTAAAAAAAACTATTTTTGTTGCTTAAACTCGAAAATCAATTGCCCATGAAAACATATAAAGTTATTGGTATAATGTCTGGTTCATCAATGGATGGAATCGATCTGGCATTGTGCACAATAAATTCCGACAACGGCCACTACACTTACTCGATCGACGAAGCTGAAACTTTTGAATATTCGGAAGTTTGGCGTTTACGTTTATCACAACTCAGAAAAGCAGATGCCTTATCTTATGCCAAAACCGATGTGTTTTACGGGCATTATTTAGGTCATTTGGTGAAAGAATTTATAAAGAAATACAACATCAAAGCTGATTTGGTTGCTTCACATGGCCACACAGCATTTCACTACCCTGAGGAATTAATTACAAGACAGGTTGGCGACGGTGCTTCATTGTCTGCCATTTGTGGACTTCCGGTAGTTAGCGACTTCAGAAGTATGGACGTTGCTAAGAAAGGTCAAGGCGCTCCCTTGGTTGCTATTGGTGATGAGAAGTTTTTTGATGAATATGACTTTTGTCTAAACCTTGGTGGCTTTGCAAACATCTCTGGAAAAATCGGTCCTTACCGCGTTTCTTACGACATCTGTCCTGCCAATATTTTATTGAATAGAGTAGCAAGAGATTTAAATAAAGAATTCGATGAAAACGGTTTGATTGCTGCAGAAGGTTCTATCCACTACCCTCTTTTAGAAGAGTTAAACAAGATAGACTATTATGCTATGCCATTTCCTAAATCATTGAATAGAGATTGGATCAACAATGAGCTTTGGCAAATTGTTAAAGAAGGAGAGAAATTAAGTCCCGCAGATAAAATGAAAACCTTTGTTGACCATATCGGTATACAAATTTCTAAGAGTATAGATTATTTAAGTTCAAAACAGGTTGCTGGTAAAAAAGTACTGGTAACAGGTGGTGGCGCATTTAATCCTATATTAATGGACCATTTGCGCACGCACAGCGAAGCGGAATTCATCATACCAGATGCTAAATTGGTTAAGTTCAAAGAAGCCCTCATATTTGCCTTAATGGGTGTTATGCGTGTAGAGAACCAAGTTAACATCATTAAAACTTTCACTGGAGCAAAATCTGACAGTGTGAGTGGTTCTTTGAATGGTGATTTTAGCCAAATAGGCTAATACAATATAGTATGAGCAATCCCATATGATGGGAATGTCACATTTATTCTGTATTTTCGTCTATACATATAAAGTAACAGTATATCATGAAAAGTATCCTATATAAATTTCTTTTTGTTTGCATGACAAGTATGTTGTTTTGCGATTGCAAAAAAGAAAAAAGCCCAACTGAAATTGTGTTAGAATACCCGATTTTATTTGGCCAAAACATGGAAATTGACACCTTAAATGTAGACAGTCTAATTGTTAGAGAATCGTATGAATTTCCAGCCAACCTTGAAGGAGAATTGGCTAAAAACAATACAACCAAATCAAAAATCAAGTCGGCTAAACTTATTGGATTCAGAATTCAGGTATTGGATTATGCTGTTTATGACAGTGTAAACTATTCGAATTTAAAAGATTTGTCAGAGATTAGGGTTGACATCAAAAACAGCAAAGTTGGACAAATTGAAGTAGCCCGAAAATTAATTCCTGACGTTCGCGTTAAGGCTGTAAACCTTGATTTACCTGATGTTGAAGGCAAAGAATACCTTCAACAAGACAACTTTAGCATGGTTTTCAAATACAGAAAACGCAGACCAATGCCAGATGAAATGCCATTTATAATTTCATTGAAATTCAAGATTACAGCCGACCCGCTGTAAAATTCATTTCGATTTATCGGCTTCATTGTCTTGTTATTTAAAAATAATTGAATATTATTGCCAATAATTATACGGCATTATGAACGAAATTAACAAGACTTCAGGACACCCAAAAGGGTTGTATTTCCTATTCTTCACAGAGATGTGGGAACGATTCAGTTATTACGGAATGAGAGCGATCTTCATTCTATTTATGACCAAAGTCCTTTTATTGAACGATGCAGCTGCATCTGAAATTTACGGCAGTTACACAGGCTTAGTTTATTTAACCCCATTGTTAGGTGGTTATTTGTGTGATAAATTCTTAGGAAACAGAAGAAGTATTGTAATTGGTGGGTTCTTAATGGCCTTGGGACAATTCTTTATGTTCTTAAGTGCTTCTACTGGTGGCAATATGGGTGTAACATTGATGTGGGCTGGTTTAACTTCCCTAATCATCGGTAACGGTTTTTTCAAACCAAACATTTCAACCATGGTGGGTCAATTATACCCTGCCAACGACAGAAGAATTGACAGTGCCTTTACCATTTTCTATATGGGTATCAACTTAGGTGCATTTTTCTCTCCTTTAGTTTGTGGTTCAATGGATTTCAAATGGGGCTTTTTAGCTGCTTGTTTGGGTATGGTGGTAAGTTTGATTTCATTCATCGTTTACCAAAAGAAATATCTTGTATCTGAAGAAGGTAAAGAAATTGGTCTGCCAGTTAAACCATTGGATTTAAAAAACATTTTAGTCATCATCGGTTCAATTGGAATTATTTTCTTCATGTTGAACTTCAAACAAATGTTCAAAAGCGATTTAGACATTATCAGTTATTTCATCTACGGTGCAATGATAGTTATGCCTATCATTATTTTAAGTGATAAAAGCTTAAGTAAAATCGAGATGAAACGCATAGTGGTTATCTTTATCTTGGCATTCTTTGTAATCTTTTTCTGGGGTGCATTTGAACAAGCTGGTGCTTCTTTAACATTATTTGCTGACAGACAAACAGACAGAACAATATTTGGTTGGGAAATGCCTGCCTCTTACTTCCAATCTATAAACCCACTTGCGGTTATTTCACTTGCTCCAATTTTCACTTTGATATGGGGATTCCTTTATGTTAGAAAAATGGAACCTTCTTCTCCATACAAAATGGCCTTCGGTTTGGCTTTAGTTGCCTTAGGTTATGTTGTTATTGCGATTGCAGTAAAAGGCCTAGGCGTTGAAGACAAAGTTTCTATGTGGTGGTTAATCGGATTATACGTTATTCATACAATGGGTGAATTGTGTTTATCTCCAATCGGTTTATCAATGGTTTCTAAATTGGCTCCTTTAAGATTGTCATCTTTAATGATGGGAACTTGGTTCTTAGCCAATGCTGCTGCCAACAAATTCGCTGGTACCCTTAGTGCTTTAATCCCTCCTACTGCTGGAGCTGAAGCCACTACTACTCCAATCGTTTACCCTTCAATACTTGGTATGCAAATTACCAACTTATACGAATTCTTCATGTTGTTTATTATCATGACTGGTGTAGCCGCTGCAATACTTTTTGTATTGAGTTCATGGTTGCAAAAAATGATGGACGAAAAGAACACCGGTGCTGAAGCAGCATAAGGGATAAAATCTTTATAAATATTTTTCAATTTAGACAAACCTACAAAGTTATTTTGTAGGTTTGTTTTTTTATACTCAAACCTTATGTGGAAGAACCATCCTAGAGCATTACCTTTTTTATTTTTATCTGAAATGTGGGAACGTTTCGGTTATTACTTAATGATTGGCATATTTACCCTTTACTTAAAGGATGTAGAAGCTGGTTTTGCAATGACTGAAAAAGAAGCCTCTGATTTATACGGAACCTTTATCGCCTTGGTGTTTTTAACCCCATTTATTGGCGGTTTGTTGGCCGACAGATACCTTGGATACAAAAAATCAATTGTGCTTGGAGGATTGCTTATGGGTGCTGGATACTTGTTAATGGGTGTGCACCATATCAGCATGTTGTATTTGGCAATGACTTTGGTAATTGTTGGAAATGGTTTTTTCAAACCAAATATTTCTACCCTATTGGGCAACTTATATTCAACAGATAATTACAAAGACAAAAAAGACGAAGGCTATAATATTTTTTACATGGGCATAAACGTGGGTGCATTTATTTGCAACTTCTTTGGTGCAGCCTTACAAATATTATTGGGTTGGAAATTTGCCTTCATGGCCGCTGGTGTCGGCATGTTTATTGGTGTTATCGTGTTTTTAATCGGCACCAAACACTATGCTGGATTCGACCAAAAGAAAGGTGTTCAAGAAGGTGATATGCCTTTCTATAAAATTGTTCTATTCATCTTATTGCCCTCAGTGATTTTTGGCGTGATTGGTTGGTTAATAAAAGGCGTTGCCTCTCCTATCAATACCGACAGTTATATTTTCGGATCAGACAGTACGGATGCCTTTATATTCGCCTGTATTCCTGTGGTGTTTTTTTATGGCAGTTTGTATTTCAAAGCCAAACAAGAAGACAAGCGACCAATTGGCGCCTTGCTTACAATTTTTGCCGTGGTGATTTTGTTTTGGGCGGTATTCAAACTCAATGGCTCTGCGCTTACTACTTGGGCCGATCGCTATACCGACAGACAAATTACAGGTAGTACAGAAACTGTTTTTAACAGCCTAAAACTATCCAAGGAAGTTGAATACAAAAAAGATTCTGTTGAATTGTACGATGCCAATTTCAAGCTTCAAAAAACCAATGGGGTTATTCAAAAAGAATTTAACTATCCTTTATATTTTAGAAATGTTGCCAAAGAAGAGTTGCCTACTGAAGGCAGCAAGGTTTCACTTTGGGCAACCAATTTAAGTCAATCCATTAATCCGGGTTGGGTTATTATTCTTACACCTTTAGTGGTTGCATTTTTCACCTTTTTAAGAGGGCGTAAAAAAGAACCGAGCACACCGAGCAAAATTGCCTTTGGTTTATTGATCTCTGCCCTATCCGTGCTAGTAATGGTAGCAGCGGTTCAAATAGGCGCTAATGGCACTGAAAAAGTTTCCGTGTGGTGGTTGGTCGCCAATTATGGGGTCATAACCATTGGTGAATTGTTTTTAAGTCCCATGGGCTTATCGGTGGTATCAAAACTCAGTCCTACCAATATTACCTCATTAATGATGGGTGGTTGGTTTTTATCAACTTCTATAGGCAATAAATTGAGTGGGGTTTTGGCCAGCATGTGGGATACCTATCCAGACAAAGCCAATTTCTTTTGGATCAATTTTGCCCTACTTATGACCGCTACTTTATTGATGTTTGTCTTGTTAAAGCAATTGAATAAAGTGATGAAAGAAAAAGGAATAAACTAAGAAATACCATGGAAGAAAAATACAGCTTAGAATCGATACAAAATTTCAAGGGTACTTATCCCAAGCAAATTTGGATACTCTTTTTAGTGGAAATGTGGGAACGTTTTTGCTTTTATGGCATGCGTGCTTTATTGGGATTGTATATCTCACATTTGATATTGAGTGCCAATTACAAACCTTTAAGTTCTGATGTAGATTCCATCGGCAAACAAGCAGTTAAAAGCGAGTTGGTTCAAAAAAAAGAAAAATTCTTAGCCGAGAATAAAGAAGTCTTAAATGAAGAACATCCTAGATATTACATCGAGACCTCACAACAATTGGAGCGCGATAAAGCGGAGAGTATTTCAAATAAGCGCTACGGATTAATACAAGCCTTTATCTATGCCATGGCCTTTATTGGAGGCATGTTTGCTGACAAATTATTTGGTTTTAGAAAGTCTATCTTCTGGGGCGGAACCTTAATGGTTATTGGCACCTTTTTAATGGCTATACCAGGCAGTTTTGCCTTCTATTTCGGCGTTAGTATTTTGATTGTAGGAAATGGGTTTTTCAAGCCAAATATTTCAACCATGATAGGCGATTTGTACAAACCGGGCGACCCACGCAGGGATGCTGGTTATGGATTGTTTTATGCAGGTATAAATATTGGTGCTTTATTGAGCGGTATTACCATTGCCTATATTGGAACATCAGTTAGTTGGTCGTTAGGCTTTGGGCTTGCTGGTGTGTGCATGGTATTTGGTCTTTTATTGTTCATGTTTACTCAAAAAACCTTAGGTCCAATTGGCAAAACACAAGATGAAGAAAAATTCAATTTCAAAATCGTTGGTATAAAAAGAGGTTGGTTGATGATGGCCTTGTCATTATTATTCATCCCGTTTTTCTTCTTACTAATATACTACCCATTTGAAGTGGATATGAGTTTTCTATTGGGAAAATTAGAGGGTGGCGTGGCGAATACCGTACCGTTTTCTGATTTGTTTATGATCAGTCTTGCCATCGTTATTTTGGCCTACTTAATCATCACTTTAATTAAGTTAGCCAAAGAAGAATTTGGCAAAATGTTGGCCGCTTTAATTTTGATATTGTTTTCAGTCTTATTCTGGTCGTTTTTCGAACAAGGTGGTGGCTCACTTAACTTTTTTGCAGTGGGCAATGTCAACAGCCATGGCTTGAACATGACGTCTGTAAACAATTCAATCAACGCCTTATGGGTTGTTGGTTTTAGCCCTTTGGTTGGTTTATTATGGGTATGGTTGGCAAAGAGAAATTTAGAACCAAATACCGTTGTGAAATTCGGTTTGGGTTTTGTGTTTTTAGGACTAGGATTTTTGGTCTTTTATATCAGTAAAAACTTTGCAGGCGCAGATGGTAAAACCCCATTGATGTTGTTCTGCTTGGCATACTTAGTTATTACACTTGGAGAATTGTGTTTATCGCCAATAGGCTTATCGATGATTACCAAACTATCGCCTAAACGATTGGTAGGTATGATGATGGGTTCATGGTTTTTAGCCAGTGCTTACGGGCAATATGGTGCAGGAATAATTGGTGCTTCAATGGCCGAAAGTGGCAGTACTGAAAACCTTAGCAACCTTCAAAAACTTGAGCAATACACACAAGGTTATTACACCATAGGTATTATAGCTGTTGCAGCTGGTGTTTTATTGATTGTAATAAGTCCACTAATCAAGAAATTGATGAAGGACGTTGAAATAGCGGCTTAATTGACCAACATAGCAATAACCCATGGAAAGAAAACCAAGGGTAAATTGTTTTGTTTTTGCTGCTTGTTTAAGCCATTTTTAATAAACTTAATGGCAATACTGATTTGATTTTCTATGGTCTTTTCATTTAAGTCCATTAAGGCTGCAATTTCCTTATTGCTTAATTGTTCTTTGCGGCTAAGTACAAATATTTGTTTGCAGCGAGGAGGCAATTGTTCTATCAATTTAAAAACCAATTCCTCGGTTTGTTTGGCTTGTAAAACATCCAGAGCAGAATATTGAGCAGATGGAACTTCAAATCCCATGTCCAAGTCTGTTACCTCAATTTTACGCTTTTTAAGAAGATTTAAACTTTTATTTCTGACGATGGTGTACAAATACGCTTTAATAGAATCGTCTAATACCAACTCGTCTTGCTTTTCCCACACCACCAAAAAGGTATCGTTTACAATTTCATTGGCATCCTCTTGAGAGCGCACGTATTGCATACAAAACCAATGCAAGGCACTGTGGTGTTGCTTGAAAAGATGTTCAATTTGTGTTAGTTTAGTTTGCGTAATGTTGCAAAGGTATTGCAGACAAACACAAATTGCATCTATAACTTATTCAACAATGTGGATAGCTTAAAAATGCGAAATTAGAGTGGATTAATTGGCCATATTACTTATGAATTGCAAGCGCATTAATTGCAGCTCTTCATAAGTGAAATCGTTATCAAAATCGACAACCGCTTTATTCAGATCATCTTCCTCCTGTGATTTGAAATATTCAAAAATCTCTTCTTGGTATTCCTCTTCGATAATCTCGTCAATACAGTAATGTAGGTCTAGACTGGTTCCCATAGTCACCATTTGTTCTAATTCCTCCATTAACTCTTGATAAGGCATACCATTGCTTCTTGCGATATCTTCAAGTGCCATCTTTTTATCAATATTTAAAATGATAGCGATTTTCTTTTTAGATTTTTCACCAGAAGTTTTAACAACCACATCGGTTGGTCTATCAATATTGTTGCGTTGAACATATTCTGCAATGTATTCAATAAACGCTTGACCGTATTTCTGAGCCTTATTTTTACCTACACCATGTGTTTTTTCAAGTTCATCCATGGTGATAGGATAACGGGTAGCCATATCGTCCAAAGAAGGATCTTGGAAAATAACATAAGGTGGTAAACCAACTTGTTTGGCCACCTTTTTACGCAAATCTTTCAAATCGCGCATCAATTCTTCATCTGCTATGCTTTCAAGAACTGCATTTTCAAAATCATCATCGCTAACGAATTCGTATTCGGTATCGAGCGCCATTTCGAAGTGTTTAGGATTTTTAATGGCGTTTTGACCTTCTTCATTTACGCTCAACAAACCGTATTTCTCAATGTTTTTATTGATGTAGTTGTTAAGCAAACAAAGTCTAACAACACCTTTCCAAAACAATTTGTCTTTGTCTTTACCAACCCCGAAGAATGGGAAAGTATCGTGGCCATGGTCTTTAACAGAGTCAGACTTTTTGCCAATAATATAATTTACAAGGTGGGAAATTTCTGTTTCTGACTTCAAAGAATCAAGTGCTTTTAGAGCATTAACTACCTCTTCAGAAACATCAGACTTAGGCTTAGGATGGCGGCAATTGTCGCACATCTTATTGCAATTCTCATCTTCGAAGCTTTCACCAAAATAGTTTAATAAAGTTCTGCGTCTACATTGAGAACTTTCAGAGAAAGCAGAAGTTTCGTCGAGTAGCAAGGTGCCAATTTCTCTCTCGGCCACTGGCTTATCCTTCATAAACTTCTCAAGCTTTTCTATATCGCTTGGGTTGTAGAACAAAATACAATCGCCTTCAAAGCCATCACGACCTGCTCTACCAGTTTCTTGATAATAACCTTCAAGACTCTTTGGCACATCAAAATGTATAACAAAACGAACGTCAGGCTTGTCAATACCCATACCGAAAGCAATGGTTGCAACAATAACATGACAGTCTTCCATTAGGAAAGCATCCTGATTGTGCACGCGGGTTTTGGCATCTAGACCAGCGTGATAAGGAAGGGCTTTTACACCATTAAGGGTTAACATTTCTGCCAACTCCTCTACCCTTTTGCGGCTTAAGCAATATATGATACCTGATTTCCCAGTGCGGGCTTTGATGATAGATATTATGTCTTTAAAAACGCGTTCCTTGCTGCCCTTTGGTTTTACTTCATAGTAAAGATTGGTTCTATTGAATGAAGATTTAAACACTTTGGCATCGCTCATTCCAAGGTTCTTTTGAATATCACTTTGAACTTTAGGCGTTGCAGTAGCAGTTAAAGCAATCATAGGCACATCATTGATGTCCTTAATCATTTGCTTAATTCTGCGGTATTCAGGTCTAAAATCATGTCCCCATTCACTGATACAGTGGGCTTCATCAATGGCAACAAAAGAAATTTCTATACTTTTAAGAAACTCTATGGTTTCTTCTTTTTTAAGCGTTTCTGGAGCGACGTAAAGCAGTTTGGTATTCCCTGCTCCCATATCATCCTTTACGCGGGTTATTTCACTTTTAGAAAGGGATGAATTTAAAAAATGTGCAATATTATCATTTTCACCAAAGCCTCTGATGCTATCCACTTGATTTTTCATCAAAGCGATAAGTGGTGAAATAATGATGGCTGTACCAGGCATCATTAAGGCGGGTAATTGATAACACAAAGATTTGCCTGCACCGGTTGGCATGATGACAAAACAATCCTCGTGGTTCAATACACTTTCTATTATTACTTCTTGGTTACCTTTAAATCCGTCAAAACCGAAAAAGTCTTTAAGGGCTTGTTTCGCGTTCAATGGTCTCTGCGCTAATGTCATATCACTATATTTAAGGTTAAATTTGTGTTAAAATTTGAGTACACTAAATTAATATGGTTATGACCATATTACCAAACGAATTTAAAAAAATTTTTCTTGTCAAAATTTGGCGTTATTTTGCAGAACTTTTCACACCATAATGGCATGAGCAGCCAAACTAATTCAGAAATAATACAGTACGGTAAAACCTGCATAGAGGTTGAGTTGGATAGCCTACACAAACTTATACATGTTATAGACGACACTTTTGCTGAGGCTGTGCGTTTAATTCTAAACAGCAAAGGCCGCGTGGTAATAACAGGAATTGGCAAAAGTGCCATCATTGCTCAGAAGATAGTTGCCACCATGAATTCTACTGGCACACCATCTATTTTCATGCATGCAGCCGATGCCATACACGGCGATTTGGGTATTATTCAAACCGACGATGTGGTAATAGCCATTTCTAAAAGCGGTACTACTCCAGAAATTAAAGCCCTGGCTCCTTTGCTAAAACAATTTGGAAATCCATTAATTGCAATCGTTAGCAACCTTGGCTCAGACCTTGCCAAAGCAGCCGATATTGTTTTGCACACGCCAATTGAAAAAGAAGCCTGCCCTAACAATCTTGCACCTACCAGCAGCACAACAGCTCAATTGATGATGGGAGATGCACTTGCAGTAGCTTTACTGCAATGTAAAAACTTCTCTTCAAACGATTTTTCGAAATACCACCCAGGTGGAGCTTTGGGCAAACGATTATACTTAACTGTTAAGGAAATTGCGTTAAACAACCTTAAACCTATGGTTGGACCAAGCACCAGTATTCAAGATGTAATTTTTGATATATCAAAAAACAGAATGGGTGCAACCGTTGTCGCTGAACAAGGGAAAGTTATTGGAATCATTACCGATGGAGACATCAGAAGAATGATTGAAAGAACAAGAAATTTAGAAGGAATTAGCGCTGCAGACATTATGAATGCAAATGCTAAAAACATAGATGCAAATGAATTGGCTGCAAATGCTGTTTCATTAATGAGAGAATTAAAAGTTAGCCAGCTAGTCGTATTGGAAAACAACGAATACATTGGCATGGTACATATACACGATTTAAACAAAGAAGGATTAATTTAAGATGAAAAAGAACAAAAACAATTATGTGGTAATTATGGCTGGTGGGATTGGAAGCAGATTCTGGCCATTAAGCAAACGAAGCTATCCAAAACAATTTCACGATATACTAGGTGTTGGCAAATCACTATTGAGACTTACATTCGACCGTTTTGCTCAATTTATTGAAGTAGAAAACATTTATGTAATTACCAACGCAAGCTATACTTTGTTGGTTAATGATCAATTGCCAGAAATGCCAGTTGCAAACATCATTGATGAACCTGCATCTATGAATACTGCACCTTGTGTTGCCTATGCGAGTTTTAAGATTTTCGCAAAAAACCCAAATGCAAATATAATTTTCGCTCCTAGCGACCATTTAATAACCGATGAAAGAACATTTGAAGAAAGCCTATTAAAAGCTTTGCACTTTACTTCTTCAAATAAAATGTTGTTGACCTTAGGCATCAAACCAAACCGTCCTGATACTGGATATGGGTACATACAACACCACGAAAAAGAAGTTAGTGATGGTGTATTCATGGTAAAAACTTTTACCGAAAAACCAACCTTAGAAATTGCACAAACCTTTTTAGACAGTGGTGACTTCTCTTGGAACAGTGGTATATTTATTTGGAAAGCCGCAGATATCCTTGAAGAATTCAAACAACATCAAAACGATATGTATGAATTGTTCCAAAAAGGAATGAAGAAATTCAATACTTCTGAAGAACAAGCCTTCATCAACAAACAATATCCATTGTGCAAAAGCATTTCAATTGACTATGCCATAATGGAGAAAACTAAAATTGCAGGCATAGTTCCAGTTGATTTTGGTTGGAGCGATTTAGGTACTTGGAAATCTCTTTTCGTGCTTAGAGACAAAGACGAAAACAACAACTTAAGACATGGCAACAACATAGAGGTTTACAATTCTAAAAACTGTTTGATCGTTGAAGAATCTAATCCGAACAAATTGGTTGTGGTTGAAGGCTACGACGATGCTATCATTGTTGACACCGATGACATTCTATTCATTAGCCACTTAAGCAAAGAACAAGAAGTTAGAGAAATCACCAACGACATCAAGGAAAAATACAAAGGCAAATTTTCATAAATTCCCCTTAAACACAAAAAAGCCAAGAATTACTTCTTGGCTTTTTTTATGGTATTAAATTTTAATTAACTAATAGAATCGCGCACCCTTTGACTGTACAAGCGAATGGCTTGATTTATATTGATGTCAGATTTTTGCATTTCTTCCAAACAAAATACAGCAGCTAGTATATGGGTTAATTGTTCTCCCTCATCTTTGCCTTCAATTTCGATACCTAATGGCTTTTCTTCCAATAGGTTTTCTTCAGCTTGTTTTAGTTGATCGACTGTATACAAATCAACTATTTTTTTGATTACTTGAATGTTCATAGTTTTGATAACATTTCTAAAAACACATCTTCTTTGGAGGTGCTCTTTGCTTCAACTAATTTACCGTGACTGAAGGTTGCAAAAAACGGTAGATTGTCTACTCCAGCCATTTTTCTTGCTTCGGGATTTTGCTCGGCATTTACATCTAAGAAAACGATGTCTTTAAAACGTTCATCCTCGCTTAATCTTTTGAATTTAGGTGAAAACAGTTTGCAACTTCCACACCAATCGGCATAATATTTAACCACCACTTTATCGTGGGCCAAATCGTTTGCGAAATTTGAATCTTCAGTTTTTATAACAGCCATAATTATTTATTTTTATCTATAAGTTCGTTTATTTTACTTTCCTCTAACAAGCCTTCAGAGCGGTGTAATAATTTTCCGTTTTTGAACAGCATGACCAAAGGAATGCTTTTAATTTGGTACTTCTCATTGTATTGAGGAAATTCATCGACATCAATACTATATACGATTACCTCACTTGAACGTTCATCATGCACACGGTCTATACTTGGTTGCATCATCTTACAAGGCTTGCACCAAGTAGCGTTAAAATCAACCATTACCAATTTATCACCATTAATCGCATCATCAAATTTGATGGTATCATTTGGGTAAATTTTCTTCGGCAAGGTCTTTTGAATTGGCAATTTAGCATTGATCCACGCCGACATACCACCATCCAATTCATTGATGTTTTTAAAACCTTTAGACTTTAACTTCTCTATCAACTTGCTGTTATCGTCCTGATTTCCGCCTAGCAGACAAACTGGAACATCTTTATACAACAAATCAATATATGCATCCAATTCAGGACTATTCGGAACAAAAGATGCTGCATTAACAATATGCCCTGAATCGAATTCTGCCTGAGGCCTTAAATCGATAATTTGGGCATTGTTGTTTGAGGCAATTTGATTAAATGCATCTAGACCTAATTTCCCAGACGTATTACTTTTGCAAGAAGCTAATAATAATACGGCTATTACCAAGGGTTTAAACATACTTACAAAAGTACTTCTTTTAAAGTTATAAGTAAAATTGATTTGAATCATAAAGATATAACAAAAAACTATTTACCAAATAATGAACTTAAACCTTGCAAGCCTCCAGCCATGTTTGCAATGTCACCTATCGAAGCTTTTTCAGCCGAACCTAATGCCTTATTAACCGCCTCACACAAATCTTCTTCCAATTGTATTTTGTTGTACAACTTAGACTCTTCAATGTGAATGGCAAGGATTTTCCTATTGCCATTGCAATCAACGGTTATACCATTGGTGGTTTCAGTAACGGTGATGGCTTCCATTTTAGCTTTTAGCTCATCAGCCTTTTTCTTCATTTCTAATAACTGTGAAATATTACCTAACATAATACTGCAAAGTTAATACAATCTTAAAGTAAA
>JAOASJ010000003.1:1631-4817 GCA_030158725.1 Bacteroidia bacterium | reverse complement strand
AAAAGACAAGCATGTTTAAAATACTACCTTCTGAAACCATTGTTTTCCATTCCCCTTTAAGTGCAGAAATTTGCCTTCAAAATTTAGCAAATAAAACAGAAGAAAAGAAAGCGTTCAAATTGGGTTGGAGAGCGCCAGTATACAGCAAACCATATATCGGATTTATAGCAGATGGTGAATTTGAAATACACAGAAACATCACTTACAGGAACTCTTTCTTGCCAATTATTCGCGGGAAAATAAGTTCGCAACTAAATGGCGCAACAATTACGATTAAAATGGGTATAGAAAACTTTGTTAAAGTCTTTATGGCTATTTGGTTGGGCTTTACTTTTCTGTTTTGCATACTTGTATTATTTGTTGCATTCAAAGCCAGTTTTAGTCCCTTCTTTATCATTCCTTTTATTATGGTTATTTTTGGCCTTGTACTCTCCCGTGGCGCCTTTAAATATGAGAGCAAACAAAGTATTGAAGATTTGAAAAACATATTTGAAGTAAAATGAGCTTTCTAATTCGCTAGACCAATATTTAAATATTTTTCACTTACTTGCAGGTAAATAATTATTGTCTTGAAATATTTAATCGCCATCTATTTATTTACAACAATATTTCTCTTGCCTGCACAAAAACAAGATGCGGCGGCAATGGGCAGCAATCTTGCTTCGGATGATTTTCAATTGCCATTCAATTCATTTAAAATTATTGGATTTGGCGCATTGCATGGTGCGGCGAATACAGAAACTACAGAGTTGTATTTGCTAAAAAAGCTGATACAAAAAAACCAATTGGATGTTTATTTTCCCGAAACAGACGTTGCGACAGCCTATTATTTTCAGACCTTTTTAAGAACGGGTGACACCGTTTTACTTAAAGAATTGGTAAGCGCTTATGGGACAAGAATTCCTCAAGAAAGCAGCATAGAAATGTTTCAAAAATGGAAGCAGCTGCGTTTGCTCCTTCATGGAAAACCAATGTTGGTTTTGGGTGTAGATAAAATCATTAACTACAAATACTCCTTAAAATTATTACACGAATTATATAATTCTAAATCATCATGGGCAGTTCTTGATAGCCTTAATTTTCTCGCAAATGACAAGAATACAAGTTGGCGAGCCTTTCATTCTTCAGATCAGCTTATACGCTTAGTAAACACTTACAACAAGAATAAATCCCAATACCAAACATCCATAAGAGACACCTTTCTGTTTCAGCACATCATAAACAACATTCAGTATACATTTAATGCAGATAAAAGAGAGCAAAGAATGTACAACAATTATTTGGTCTTGCAGAAACAATATAATCTATCGCAAACAAAGCAATACTTCCGCATGGGGGTCTTTCATATAATGAAAAGCCGAATTAATAATAGCGCCTCTTTCTTTTGCAAGTTGCTTGAAAACGGGATATACAAAAAAGAGGACATCGTCAGCATACAAGGTTACCTCAACAAAAGCCGTGTTTTATGGGACATCAAATACAAATCATATTTTAATCCCAATAGCTATGAAGGGTATAAAACCAAAGGAAGATTTGGGTATTCCGACCATATATTCGAGCACTTTAAAGGCATTCGAAAACTGAAACGATTAAAAATGTCTGACTACACTTTTTACAATTTAAAATCAGATACAATTAACAGCAAATACAATAGAATAGGAAACTTAAATCTGATTAAAATAAAGTCGCTTTTTCACCGCGTTTATTGGAAGCCAGTAAAGGGCAAATCGACACTCGATTATATCGACTACGCGATACTGATTAGCAATTCAAAGGCCAATACCCCGATAGAAGAATTGAAGTAAATGATGAACAATTTAAAAATAAAATTAAAGTACATTTATTTGCCATTTCTCTTGATTGCCATGGCATTTATCATTGGCTATAATTTTCTGTATTGGTTGTTTATCATTCAATTTGGAATCAGCTTTCAGTACCTAGACACAGTTCAAATAATACTACCCAATTTACTGGCGTGGGTTCCTGTACTTATATGGCTGCAAAAAAGATTGAAATTACTCAAATTAGACCCTGACAGTAGAGCCCATTTTTTATTTTTACAATTGGCAGTTTTTGCCATTGGAATTCCTGCATGTATTGCTCAGTTTTATTTTGAAGAAGTTTGCGGAAAATGCACAGCCCTTGAAACCATTGAACAAATTAACCATGTTCCTAAAACTAAATTTTACACCATCAAAAAGTACGGGTTAGATCGATTGCATTACAGCGAGTATCAAACCTACTATACAAGCGGGAAGAACAATCAAAATTTAGAATTAGAATTCTACATAGCCATTCCAATTTTAACAACTCCCAATGACACCAATTCAAAGGATTGCAAAGCCTACCTTAGTTACAAATACTTAAAAACACTTGATGCCAATAACAGCGATTTAAAACCAGAAGATAGATTGGCCTTATTTGTAGAAGAATCGCTGAAAGATTATTGGCAAACCGACTTCTCCGAGTTCACATATTTGGAATATCTAAGACCTATTCACAAAAACTATTATGCTGCACAAAATGACAGCAGATACAATTCAAAAAACGCTGTGGTATTTGATGCACATTACACTCCGTTTGAAAGTCGAGCAGACGAAATACAGTTATACTTAATCGGCTCACTAGGTATTGGCTTTTTTCTTTGGTTTTTCATCTTATTGTTTCCTAAAATAAATATTTCTAATTTGGAGCTTCTTAAGAGCGGTAAAACTTATAAAATAAACCCATGATATTCAAAACCAGTCTACGCACCATTTACCATTGTTCGCTCGAAAGAGCTTTCAAAACACCCATGCTTTGCGACGTTTCAAAAGTCCACACAGGATTCGGCATTATGCCAAAAGTTACGCATTGTACAGAGGATGAAAATTGGGGCAAACCGGGATTTAGCAAAAAAGTATTTGCCGCAAAATCGCTAACCCAAAAAGGCGGTTGGGCCTCCGTTGACAAAGTGATAGAGCGCAGGGAAAACCAATATTGGAAAATTGAAGTCAGTCAATTTCAAGCCTGGATGTTGGGGTTTACAAAGTTTGTAGGCGAATGGGAGACTAAGGAACTAGAACCAAATAAAATTGAAGTTATATACACTTATAGCATGCACAGTGAAAGTCCGATATTTTACCCATTAAACTGGCTTTTCACCAAAACGTTTTGGAACCTTTACATGAAACAGGTGCTTGAAAA
>JAOASJ010000003.1:0-1531 GCA_030158725.1 Bacteroidia bacterium | reverse complement strand
AATTGAGCCCATGAACATTAATGGACTTGGCGGATTACAAGCTTTTGCTTGGGGGCAAGCCGATGGCAAATGGTTAATTGTCGGTGGTCGATTAGACGGATTGCACCGCAGACAACCTTTTGCTGCTTTTGATGTTGCAGGACACAACACACAACTAATTGTTGTTGATCCACAAACCCAACAAAAATGGACAGCCCCATTAAGCACCTTAAGCACAGGTTTGCAGGAGCAATTAAAATCAACCAACATGGAGTTTTACCAAGACGGAGAATATCTCTATTTAATTGGCGGCTATGGATACAGCAATACAAGCGCAGACCATGTAACGTTTCCAAACTTAAGTGCGATAAAAGTATCGGAAGTGATTTCGGCTATTATCAGTGGAAGTAGTTTCACGTCAAACATCAGACAAATAACAGATACAATGTTTGCGGTTACAGGAGGGTATTTAAACAAAATCAATCAAACCTTTTACTTAACAGGGGGGCAAAAATTTAATGGGCGTTATAATCCTATGGGTCCAGATCATGGCCCTGGATTTACCCAAATTTACACCAACTCAATCAGAAAATTTACGATTCAAGACAACGGGACTACTCTTACAATTACCCATTTACAAAGCATTGTTGATGCAGTGAATTTACACAGAAGGGATTACAATGTTGTTCCACAAATAATGCCTAATGGACAAGAAGGCATTACGGCTTTCTCGGGTGTATTTCAAACAAATATAGATCTGCCTTATTTAAATTGCGTAAATATAGACAGCACCGGCCATACCGTAAACAATGCATTTACACAGTACTACAACCACTACCATTGTGCGCATATCCCATTGTATAGTTCTAAGAAAAATGAAATGCATACCGTCTTTTTTGGTGGCATTGCACAATACTATGACAGTTTAGGCATTTTGGTTCAAGACAACAATGTTCCATTTGTAAAAACTATTGCTAGAGTTACTCGAAATTCGAATGGAGTTATGGCTGAATACAAATTACCAATTGAAATGCCTACACTACTTGGTGCAAGTTCTGAATTTATACCCGTTGAATCCATTTCACATTATAACAACGAGGTGATGAAATTAGATGAAATAACGAAAGACACGACACTCATTGGTTATATTTATGGAGGCATAAGCAGCAGTGCTGCAAATATATTCTTTTCGAATACCGGAACTCAAAGCAATGCGAGCAGTCAAATATTTAAAGTGTATTTGATCAACAACCAGAGCAACTCGATTCACAAATTAAACAGCCAAAGTATTGGCTTCTTGCAAATGCAGGTTTTGCCTAATCCAAACAATGGAATATTTGAAGTAAAATTCAATACAAAGAGTTCAGCAGATGTAAAAATCATTATCAGTGACATAAATGGCAGAACCATTGAGCAAACCGTTCTAAGCGAATTAGGATTAGGTGAACACATTTACTCAAAGAAAATCGATGGCCTTACTGATGGTGGAATTTATTTTATAACCATAGAAACCGACGGAGAAAAAGCAACTCAAAAAATAGTAATTGAATAA
>JAOASJ010000002.1 GCA_030158725.1 Bacteroidia bacterium | reverse complement strand
CCTAATCTTGCTCCAAGTTTTGGGGTGCAATACCAATTGCTGAGATAATACCCACAGAACCCGGATAAGCGTAATTGCTGCGACGGGGAAAACAGATTCTTTTTTCATGCCTAGCTATAGGCTTGTCACGCCAAAACTATTTATTTAAAAATTGTATGAAACAACAAGCCGTTTTATGGGGCATCTTATTTTGCCTTTTCTCAAATGCTGCATTTGCTCAGCAAAAACCTTTGTACAAACTTTCTTGTACCGTTAAAGTTCCTGAAAATTCAGAACTCGAATCCTACACCATTCAAGTATTCGATACCGCAATGTCTCTCAAAAAAGAGTCTATTGGGGCTGCTGATTTTTTACTTCCTTATGGTGTCTACCACATTGAAGTGCTAGCTCCTGGCTTTAGACACGACTGGGTAAGGGTGTTTTTGGAAAAAGATCATTCAGTAGAAATCGTCTTGTATGAAAATGTAATCGACCGTCAAAACCATACCGTTAAAGCCATTCAAGTGCGCGAAAAAAATGGTTATGCCTTCACGCCCGTAACAGCCAAACAACTTTCTAGAATCAACCTGGGGCAAGACTTCACCTACCTTATTGGCAATACGCCTTCTGCACTTACAACCAGCGATGCCGGCTCTGGTGTGGGTTACACCGGTATTAGAATCCGTGGCAGCGATGCCACCCGCATCAATGTAACCATCAACGGTATTCCTATTAACGATGCCGAAAGCCATGGGGTGTTTTGGGTCAATATGCCCGACCTAGCATCGTCTACTTCCTCGGTTCAAATTCAACGTGGTGCCGGTAGCAGTACCCTTGGAAGCGGTGCCTTTGGTGCCAACATCAATATTCAAAACCTTAGCCAATCTGCTCTTCCTTTTCTGCAACTGCAACAATCCATTGGTTCGTTCAATACCTTTAAATCAACTTTGCAATTTGGTACAGGAAAACTAGGGAACTTTAATTTTTCAGGCCGCTTGTCTAAAATAAACAGCGATGGTTACATAGACCGTGCAGCTAGCGACTTAAAAGCATTTCAATTTAATTTGAGCTACACCCAAAAAACATGGAGCATCACAGCTCTAAGTTTTGGAGGCAAAGAAAAAACCTACCAATCTTGGTACGGTACCCCCGAGTCGCGCATCAAAAACGATGTGCAAGGTATGAATGATTATGCCGATAGAAACTACTTGAGTGCTGCTGACCGCGACAATTTGTTGAACAGCGGTAGAACTTATAATTATTACAATTACAAAAATCAAACAGACAACTATTGGCAAAACCATTACCAGTTGCACCTATTTAAGACTATAAACCAGAAACTAAACTTTAAATCATCCTTCTTCACCAGCACAGGCAAAGGTTTTTATGAAGAATTTAAAACGGATGCGGCTTTTGCTAAATATGGTGTAGCCAATTTTACAAACAATACGGATACTATATTAAGCACCGATTTGGTGAGACAGCGTTGGTTAGACAATATATTCTATGGCAACTTCAGCAGCTTAAACTATAAAAACAATAAAACGGACTTCATTGCCGGAATCAGCATCAGCCAATACGACGGCAAACACCATGGCGATGTTATTTGGGCTTCTATTGCTCAGCCTTTCGGTAAAGACTTTAGATACTACCAAAGCAAAAGCAAAAAAACAGAGCTCAATACTTTTGCCAAATTGAATTACCGTTTCTCTCCAAAACTGCAAGCCGATGCAGAATTTCAAGTGCGCAATATTCAATATTCAGGTTCTGGTAACGACAACGATTTAAAAGCAATTCAATTCGATGTCAATTATCTATTCATGAATCCTAAGCTGGCAGTGGTGTATGAATTCAATTCTAAATCGCGTGTCTATTCAAGTTTCAGTGTGGCCAATAGGGAACCTGTGCGAAGTGATATCATCGACAACAGCAAAACCGAACAACCCAAGTCTGAGAATTTAAAGGATTTGGAATTAGGCTATATTATAAAGGAGAAGTTAAAAATGTTTCAGTTTAACTTCTACAACATGCAATACGTAAACCAATTGGTATTAACTGGCGAACTCAATGATGTTGGAAGTTCTTTGAGGCGCAATGTTAAAAACAGTTATAGGAGAGGTATAGAGTTAATTGTTCAATACCCATTGATTCAAAAAACCAAGTTCAATTTAAGTCTAGATGCCAATTTGAATCTAAGTGCCAACAAAATAAAAGCATTTGAAGATGTTTATTACAATTACGACAGCAATACGGTGGTTAAGGACCTTTATAAGAATACCGATATTGCCTATTCACCAAATGCGATTGGTTTCCTTGGACTGAATTTTCACCACCAATCAAATTTGGACCTACAAACCAATATTAAATATGTGGGTCCACAGTACCTCGATAACACTTCAAATGCATCTAGAAAAATAGATGCGTATTACACTGTAAATATGGCTGTTCAGAAAACATTTAATCTAAAAAATCAGTCGCAGCTAGTAATTAAAGCCTTATTAAATAATATGAATGGTATTTTTTACTCAAACAACGGCTACACTTACAAATATGTGTATTCGGGCAAATTGATCACCGAGAATTTTTATTACCCTCAAAGCCGAATCAATTTCATGTTTGGGCTCGATTTTAAATTTTTATAGTGTTTAACTAAATTTTAGTTTCTTTAAACAAAAAATAAGACCAGGTTATGCTTGGTCTTATTTTTTTTGATTTTTTTGTTCTGATAATCAGTTACTTATGGCGATTTTTAGTTTTTTTTAAATTTTTTTTTAAAAAACTTGCATTGAAAGGGTTCGGTCATAACTTTGATTAAATCAACAAAAAAAGTCCATGAAATTATTAAGTTTCAAAAGCCTAATTTTCGTCTTTCTCCTAGTTTTAGGTAGAAACACCTACGCATGCAATGTGGCGCCGAGCCTCAGTACTAGCACTACACATACGTGTGGTCTTCCGTACATTGTTAAAGCGGTAAATACTTCAACTGGTTCTCAAAAAAACACAGCGAAGTATTGGTATAAATTAGACAACGTTAAAGTATCTGATACCATTAAGGGAAAAGATAGCATTGTTTTACTTTTAAAGAAAACAGGAACACACGGTGTAAGGTTATTTGTGAAAGATTCTTCTGGATGTATTGACTCTAGTTCATTAACATCTATAACAGTTACTTCAAATGCAAAAACAATCTTAGATCAAAACATGAATTACAGTTTATCTCCAACTTGGATGAACTGTCTTCAATTTATTAACGACCCAGATAGTTTTACAGTTAATTTCAAATCTGCAGATACCTTAAAGAACTTAAAAATATTTTGGGGCGATGGAAGTATGGATACCACTTCTGGTAATTTAATGCCCAATACCTTCAAATCTCATTTGTTTAATGGCTTAGGAATCTTCACCATTAAAATAGTGACCACCAATGGCAATTGCATAGACACTGTTTACGGTACCACTTACAACCAAAGACAACCAACTGCTGGTATTGTTGGACCAACATCTGGTAGCAACCGTGGTTGTGCTCCCCACAGATTGAAAATTGTAAACAACTCTTATAACATCTCTAACAACACGACTTTCTTAATTGACTGGGGAAATGGTGACAATACGTCTTTACCATACACCGGAGCAAACGATACGGTTTACCATACCTACAAAAAAGGTGTTTGTTCAGGTGTAATAAAAATTACAGCAACCAACGTATGTGGTTCTTCATTTACAACTTGGAACCCAATCGATATCAGTGAAAAAGACAAAGCGCTTTGGACTGTTAACACAACATGTAACCCAAACAGTGACCATGTTTTCAATAACCTATCAAGCGATTTATATTGCTTAACTCCAGACATCAAATCTTATTTTTGGGATTTTGGTGATGGAACGACTGTAGGTTGGATCAATAGCAAAACCGCTCAATACCACAAATACAAAACCGAAGGTGATTATATCGTTACGCTCATCGCAAAGAGCGCATGTGGTAACGATACCTTCAAAGGAAAAGTGCAAGTGTACTACAATCCAGTAGCTGCTTTCACTTTTTCTTCAAACAGAGGCTGCAAGCCTTTATCAGTTAGTTTAACAGACACGTCTAAAGGTAGGGGAATCACCCGCCTTTGGACTATTACTGATGGCAGCACTGTAATTACCAAAACCGATTCTATTCTAAATTATTCTTTTACCAATCCTGGTAACAATACCATTGCTTTAAAAGTAACGAACAAATGTGGAAGCAATACTTTAACCAGAACTTTTAGAGTAAACGACAAACCACATGCTGCTTTTGCTAACATCACTGGCACTTGCGCACCTGTTACAGTTAATTTTACCAATACGTCTAGCTCTTATTTCAATAACCCAACTTACAAATGGATATTAGGAGATAGCACAACTTCTACTTCAGCAAATCCTGCTTCTAAAGTTTTCAATACCCCTGGCAACTACACCATCAAATTAATGGTAAGTGATACTTGTGGCAATGATACTTTCGAACAAACTTTTACTGCTTACGGTTTGCCTAAAGCTAAATTTACTTCAGATACCACCGGATGTACTTTCGATTCTATCACATTTGTTAACCAATCTACCAACTCTACGACCAATATCTGGAGCTTTGGTGACAATAGCACTTTAACCAATGGTTTAAACGCTACAACCAAACATGCTTATTCTACCACTGGTACTTTCAATATCCGTTTAATCGCAGGAACTGGTTCTGGTTGTAAAGACACTGCTTACGGTTCTTTAAACATTAAGCCAGGCGCTAAAGCTCAGTTTGATGTTAACAAGACTTTTGCTTGTAATCCTGTTACTTTCAAATTTACCAACAAATCATTTTATGGTAAAGACTACAAATGGTACGTTAACGGCAATTTAAGATCAACTGCCTTTTCTGCAAACGATACCACAATCTATACCGACTCTACCATTTTAAATGTAACTTTAATTGCAACAAGTTCTTCTTCTTGCTTAGGTGATACTTTCTCTCAATCTGTTTTCACACCAAAAAATCCTGTAGCAACAATTGCCAATAAAGATTCTGGTTGCAGTCTTGTAAGTGTAAACTTCAATAACCAATCAACTTTTGCAAATGCTTACAATTGGAATTTAGGAAACGGAACTTCTTCTACTCTTAAAAATCCTAGTGCCACTTATAATGCTGCCTCAAACAGAGACACTGTTTACAATGTGCATTTATTGGTTAGTAACTGGGCTTCTTGTAAAGATTCAGTAAATACTACGGTTAAAGTTTTCCCAGCACCAACCGCTGCCTTCAATTTAAACACCGATAAAGGTTGTGGTCCATTACAAGTGGCTTTCACTAATTTATCTCATGCCAACAATGGCAAACCATTCAATACTTTAAGCCATGCTTGGACTTTTGGTTCTGGTTCAACCAGCAACTCAACTGATCCTTCAAATACTTTTAGCCCGAGCAACAGCAAAGACACTGTTCATTCAGTAAAATTAAAAGTGACCAGCATAAATGGTTGTGTTGACTCTACTTCAAAATCAGTTAGAGTATATCCAAAACCATTGGTAAGTTTTACTGCTGACAAAACCTCTGGTTGCGCAATATTGCCAGTTAGCTTCAACAACCAATCATCTCCAAAAGATACTGGTAGCATCAACATCATGACTTTCAAATGGAATTCAGGTAATGGTTCTACTTCAACTGCTAAGAATTTCTCTGCAAGCTATAAAGCTTCAAATTATAGTGATACTGTTTACACAGTTAAATTGATCGGTAGCAGCGAGCATGCTTGTGTTGACAGCAGTGTAGTTAACATCACCGTTCACCCACAACCAGTTGCTAAATTTACTTTAAATAAAATTTCAGGTTGCACACCATTGCATGTTTCTACATCTAATCTTTCTGTTTCTAAAGATGGAAAAGCATTAAGCCATGCATGGAACTTCGGTAACAACTACCAATCAACTTTTAAAGATGATTCTACTGTTTTCATTAACAACAGCAATGCTGATCTTAACTTTACCATCAAATACCAAGCAATTAGCTTCTACGGTTGTAAAGATACTGCAAGTACCCAAGTAACAGTTAGACCAAAACCAGTAGCTTCATTTAATGTTTCTACTAAGAAGGCTTGTGCGCCTCTAAACTTAAAAGTAACTGACAACTCAACCAATGCTGCTCAATACTTCTGGGGTCAAGGTAACAACCAACAATTAGGTTCTGCTACTCAAAACTTCATCTTATCTGGATTGCCATTGTTTGATTCACTTTATGTAATCGCTCACCAAGTAGCTTCATCTTATGGTTGCTTAAGCGATACAGTTTACCAACAAGTAATCGTGGTTGGTCGCCCTCAAGCTGACTTCGTTTTCTCTGCAGATTCAGTTTGTGCTAAACAAAGCATCAATTTAATCAATACCACTTTGGGTGGATACCAATACGTATGGAAATTTGGTGACAACACCAGCTCTGTAGCTGTAAACCCTAAACATACTTTCCCTAAAATGGCCAGCAATGGTAGAGACACTTTCTTCAATGTTAGTTTGGAAGTTAAATCTGCTTCTAATTGCAGAGATACCGCTTACAAAACCATTCACTTGGTAAACAAACCTGGCGATAAATTGATCTTAGATAAAGTTTTAGGTTGCACTGATCTTACCATTTCTATGACCCATGCTTCTAAATCATTCAAAACTTTATACTGGGATTTTGGTGACAACAGCACTTTGGCTACTGATGATAGCGTAAAACATACTTTTGTGAACCTAATGGGTAACTTAACCATGCAGCCTAAAGTTACTTTATACAGACAAAGATTTAATTGCAACGATACCACTTCAACCAATGTGTTTGTGTATCCAAAACCAGTTGCCGATTTCAAAGCGCAAAGAAACGATCCTTGTGATGCTGGTAACTACCAATTCATCAATAAATCTAAATACAATGTAAGCAATACTTGGGTGATCAATGAATTGAATACCGTTTCATCTTCTAGCTTCTCTGCTGTATTGCCTTCTTCTAACGAGAAAGATACTTTCTATAGCGTGAAATTGTTAATCAAGAATACATACCAATGTGTAGATAGCGCTTTCCAAATCATTAAGGTAAAACCTAAAATGCACATCGATTTCGATAACAGTCCCCTAATCGCTTGTGAAAAAGGTCTTGTTAACTTCACCAACAAATCTCAAAGTGCAGTAAGATATTTCTGGAGCTTTGGTGATGGTGGCTTGTCTAACGAGGTTAACCCAACTTATGTATACAACCATTATGGCAATTACAAAGTAATGTTGTTTGGATACGATAAAGACGGTTGTGTTGACAGCAGTGATGGCAATACTTTCTTTAAAGTATTAGAAAAACCTAAAGCTGATTTCACCTTCTTGCCAGCTATGCCGAAATTGCCAAATGCAATTGTTACTTTTACTTCTACTCCAACCATTAACAGCACCAACGTTGATAATTTAACTTATGAGTGGAACTTCGGTGATGCAAGTTTCCCAACACAAAACAAAGGTGTTAAACACCCTGTTCATACTTACACAACTGCTGGTAACAAAGAAGTAACTCTAACTATTTGGAACCAACAATGTAGCGATGTGATTTCTAAACCATTGTTTGTTGAAGATCCTAAACCAGAAATTACTTTCTCAGCTGATACCACCCAAGGTTGTGCTGCTTTAACTGTTCACTTTAAAAACAATACCATCAATGCACAATCATACAGATGGGTGTTTGGCGACGGTACTCCAGATTCATACGAAAAAGAACCTACCCACGTGTTTAAATTCGCTGGAAAATGGGATGTAACTCTAATCGCTGTAGGAACAGGTGGAACCAGCTCTAAAACTGTAAACTATATGATTACAGTATTGCCTCGCCCTGATGCTGATTTCTTTACCAATAAAAGATTCTTAAACTTGCCTAACGCAGTGTTCTCAATGCAAAACATTAGCAACAATGCAATCAAATACAACTGGTATATTTACGATAGCTTTAACAATGTTATTGATGGTTCTACCTTAAGAGATCCTTCATTCAACATTCAAGAAGTTGGTCAGTACTCAGTAAAATTAATTGCGACCAATTCTTATGGTTGCACAGACACCATGCTTAAGCATAACTACATCGGAACATTCAAAGAAGGTTATGTTTATGTTCCTAATGCTTTCTCTCCAAATAACAATGGTAGAAACGAAGGATTCAAACCGTCAACCTTTAATGTTAAAACTACTGGTTATAGCTTTAAAGTGTTTACACGTTGGGGCGAATTGGTATATGAAACCAACGACTTAGATGCAGAATGGGATGGTACATTCAACGGTGAACAATGCACCCAAGATGTATACGTATTCACTGTAAATGGTCAATACATCAACAACGATCAGTTTACCTTCAGAGGTACTCTAACCTTGTTGAGATAAAAACGAACAGTTCTTAATAATTACATATTTTTTGTTGATGAAGCCGGCTTTTCTTTAATTAGAAAGGCCGGTTTTCTTTTACAACAATTAGGCACTTATGCTGCTTCCCAAGGGAAAGGCTAAAGCATAAAACAAATCGCGGATAGGATAGCGAAGTGTTTTGAAATTATCCAATGAATAAATGTCGTCAGATACTTCTGTCATTTGAATAACCTCCAAACTGTAATCGTCAGGAACCTCATTCGGCTCGCTGTTGAATTTGTTTAAAACATCCAAATAAACATCGTGTTGGTCTTTTAGTACCGCAAAAAGCAAATGGTCTTTGTGTACATCGCGCATATAAACATAGCGCTTTTTGTCATAGTTTAAAATGTATTGCATAGTGGTTTCGATTTAAAACAAATGTAAAACATATATTTTTAATAAATCTAATGATGTTTAACAAACTGCTAATAATGAGCGAGATAATTTTTAAAACGGCATTTTTTCGCTTGAAAAATTAGTATTTTTTCGACAAAGGGTTAAAATACTTAGTTTTTTGTTTAAAGTTTTTTAATGTGTATTTTACATAATAGTAATTTTATTCGTCTCAGTTTTGGCCCAACAAGCCCGAAAAAATGCCTTATCTTCGCAACCCTTGATTTTTAAACTAAAAGAATATCGAAACACTGTAAAAAGTATAGCACGCCTAGCCATTCCAATTACCATTGGTCAATTGGGTTTGGTTTTAATGGGTTTTGCTGATGTGGTAATGCTCGGTAGATACAACACTGTTTCTATGAGTTCTGCAGGTGTTGGAAATGCAGTGTTTTTTCTTTTTTCCTTGATTGGAATTGGAACTTTATATGCAGTCAGTACCATAATCTCCATTGCTGAAGGAGAGGGCAAGCCGCAACAAGCCATTCCCGTTTTCTTTTCTTCGCTTTGGGTGAGTATCATTTTAAGTGCCGGATTAATGGGACTTAATCTTGTTTTATATTATAACTTTGATTGGTTTGGTCAAACACCTGCTATTTCAGGATTGGCAAAGGAGTATTTGTGGATAGTGAATTTCTCTTTGCCTGCTTTATTGTTTTTCAATAACGGCAAACAAGTAATGGACGGTTTGGGTAAAACCCAAATTTCAATGTATGTGACCTTCTTTGGTCTCTTCCTTAATGTGGTTTTAAACAATGCCTTGATCTTTGGTAAATATGGAGCGCCGGAAATGGGTATGGCTGGAGCTGCTTGGGCTACCGTTATTGCACGATATGCTATGGCTTTCCTCATGCTGGCCTGGACTTGGTTTCATCCAAGGTTTATTGCACTCAAAAAAATGCAAAGTGAAGTGAAGTCTTACGTGTTCTCCATTTTTAGAATTGGATTTCCTGTTGGATTTACATATTTCTTCGAAATTGCTGCGTTTTCTTATGCCTTAATATTGGCCGGTCGCATTTCAGAATTGCACTCAGGTGCCCATCAAATTGCGATTAATTTGGCTTCAATAACCTATATGTTTGTACTCGGTATTTCTGCCGCTTCAAGCATTATAGTCGGTAACCATTATGGCGCTAAAGATGCCATCGGTGTTCGAAAAGCGGGCTTTGCAGCCATCGGTCTAACCATTGCCATCGAACTTGTTTTCGCCATTTTGTTTATGGTCTTCAATAAAGAAATTCCATTAATATATACCGACGATGTAAAACTATTGGCAATGACACCTTCACTAATTATATTGGCAGCGTTCTTTCAAATTAGCGATGGTCTTCAAGCTGTTGGTGCAGGTGCCTTGCGCGGAATTAAAGATACCAAGATCACTGGCATAATTGCCTTGGTGGCGTATTGGGTGTTTATGATGCCTGGTGCCTATTATTTGTGTTTTGAACTCAAAATGGGCATAGAGGGTATATGGATCGCTTTTGTAGTTGGACTTAGTTTCGCCGCCACTTTGCTCTTGCACCGTTTTAATTACAAAACCAAAGCTAAGCGTTTGGTGTTTGAAGATGAATCCTAATATATTTGTTTAATTTTTATGAATAGTCCGTTTAAGTTTTTAATTGCTTCTTTTGTCTTGTTGTTTTTTGCCATATCGGGCAAAGCTCAATCGTCTCTGTTGCTCAATTATTCCTTGTCCATTGAACCCACCATTGGCAATAGAGTTATAAGCTATAAGGGCAATTACCCGCAATCTTTTAAGGATTCTATTAAGAAAGCGGATAGAAGCAGAGATGCCATTTCAATGGCTTTTATGGTTTCTACAAAATTCAAATCAAACAATAGGTTTTATATTGGTTTACAGTTCCAAAATTTCGGTTTTACCCGTAAAAAAGACAATCTACATTTTCTTGATACCATACACCCTGACATTGGAATTATGAACGACCTGTCACAAACCGGTGGTGCTTATGTTGACTTTAATTACCGCTATGCCTACTTGGCCATTCCAATGTTGTTCTCAACCCAAATTTCTTCTAAAAAGAAACCCAACACCTTGGTTCATTTTATTTATGGGGGTTCAATCGCAGCTTTGTTGAAGCATGATGTAAGAGCAGTGCTTCACGGTTTTTCCACTAGAGGCAATCAGAAAATTTATACACTGAAAAATCCTGGAGAAAATGTTGACCGTATCAATGTTAATCTCCACGCTGGTTTGCGTATAGAAAATATGCTTTACAACAAAAGTACTTGGGTATTTGTACAGCCTGAAATTTTTGTTCCAACACTAAATGCAAACTCGAGCAACGAAAGACACCATTTATGGGCCATCGGTCTGCAAGTAGGAATTTACTATGTTCCACAATTTAAGGAAGATAAAAAATAATATGAGAGCAGTGATTCAAAGGGTAACGCATGCATCTGTGAGTATCAATGGTGCAACCCATGCCCATATTGGCAAAGGTTTTTTGGTACTACTCGGAATTGAAGAAGCAGATACCCATGAGGATATTATTTGGTTAAGCAATAAAATTATTGGTTTGCGGGTTTTCAACGATGCCGATGAAAAAATGAACTTGTCATTAAGTGATATAGATGGTGAAATTTTATTGGTTAGTCAGTTTACCCTCTTTGCTTCCACCGTTAAGGGTAATCGCCCTTCTTTTATTAAAGCAGCTCGACCTGAACAAGCTATTCCATTATATGAACAATTCATTTTGCAATTGAAAAATGTACTTCCTCAAAAGGTTCAAACTGGGGTGTTTGGTGCCGATATGCAAATCGAATTGTTGAACGATGGTCCCGTTACCATACTCATTGATTCAAAAGTTAAAGAATAGCAAGCTTTTATTGCATGTTCTTGATTGTGTCGTTATTTTTTCACATTCAATCGTTATCTTCAACTATCTCTAAGTTTTTCCCATTTCAAATACCTATATTTGCCCCCGTTTTATGGTGATTCAAGTTTTAAAATCAAAGATACACAACGTAAAAATTACTTTTACAGAACTCAACTATATTGGCAGTATTACAATAGATGAAGATCTTTTGGACGCAGCAAATATGATAGAAAATGAAAAGGTTCTGATTGTAAATAACAACAATGGTGAACGCTTTGAAACCTATATCATTAAAGGTGAAAGAGGGTCTGGTATCGTTGGTTTAAACGGTGCAGCAGCAAGAAGAGGTATGTTGGGCGACGAATTAATTATCATTAGTTTTGCCAGCATGGATTTCGAAGAGGCTAAAACACACAAGCCTTGGTTGGTATTCCCAAACAAATTCAATAAACTTTAATTTTGAAGCAAAAAGAAATAATCAAATACCTAATTTTTGCATCCCTAGGGGTATTGATTGTTTATTTTATTCAAAAGAACTTTACGTTCGACGAGTTTTTGCAAAACATTAAATTGGCAAAAATTCAATATGTCATTCTCTCTGTATCAATGGGTGTTATCGCGGTTTTTATTCGTGCTTTGCGCTGGCAACTGCTTCTTGAACCTATGGGTTACAAAACCAAACTAGGGAATGCCTACCATGCAACCATGAGTGGCTACTTAGTTAATCTTGGAATTCCCCGTTCTGGTGAAGTTTCCCGCTGTGCAATGTTGTCTAAAACTGATAAAGTGCCTTTGAATGTTTTAGTAGGAACGGTTCTTAGTGAACGTATTCTAGATTTAGTAATGCTTGCATTGGTTATTTTTGGCGCAGTATTGCTTCAGTTTGATTTACTCTATGGTTACATCTATGAAAATGTGATTGTGAAAATCAAAGACAATAGTCTCTTGTTAATCATCGTATCTGTCATTGGTGTACTAGGTTTGCTTTTCGTCTTAAATGCCAAGCGCTTTTTTAAAGCGGATTCAGGCTTAGGTAAAGTATTCTTAGGATTCTTCGACGGAATTAAAAGCATATTCACACTTAAAAAACCAATCTTGTTCATTGCCTATACTTTTGGTATTTGGATTTGCTATTGGTTAATGACCTATACCATTTTATTGGCTTTCGATTTTACCGAACACCTTGGCGTTGCTGGTGGATTGTCTACTTTGGTGTTTAGTACCTTAGGTGTAATCATTCCTGCTCCTGCTGGTGGTGCAACTATTTATAGTATATACTTAGGACTTAATCAGATCTACAGTATTCCAATCGCACAAGCCAAAGCTATTGGTATTGTGATGTTCTCAAGCAATATTATCATGATAATTTTAGCAGGAACAATTTCTTATGTGATAATGGCTAAAAGAACCAAAGCATAACAAATGAGCCAGCATCAAAATATTGCCAATAAAATAAAGGCTTTGCCCGATTTACTACAAGCTTTGAAATCTGAGCGTGAAAATGGCAAGTCTATTGTTTTTACAAATGGCTGTTTTGATATACTGCACAAAGGCCATGTCGATTATCTCGCTAAAGCCGCTGATAAAGGCGATATCCTAGTGGTTGCTGTAAATGCTGATGAATCTGTAAAACGTTTGGGTAAATCGCCTTCTCGTCCCATACAAGACCAAGATGCAAGGGCCTATTTAATTGCCGCTTTGCAAAGTGTAGCTTATGTGTTCTTGTTTTTTGAAGATACCCCTAAAGAGGTGATAGATCAAATTATTCCTGATGTTCTTGTAAAAGGAAGCGACTATAAAGCCGAGGATATTGTGGGTTACGACACTGTTGTGAAAAATGGTGGCAAAGTAGAAACCATTGACTTCATACCAGGTTATTCAACCAGCGGTATTGAAAAGAAGATATTGGCTGGACAATAATTAGAACCGTCCGGTAAACCCAAATTGAAAAATAGATTTGGCCAATCCCAATTCAGCATAAATTCCCAAATTATCGTCAAAGAAATGTCTGTAACCTATACTTGATTCAAATCCAAGACGGCTTAAACTCGGCAAGTCCAATTTTGGCGTATAGGCTTTGTATTCTGAATCAATAATTAATTGACCAGTTCTAAATCCTATACCTAGGCCCCAATAAAAATCGTTTCTTTCTTGTTCTTCAGGATTTAAAAAATGGATATTTGCTCTAATATTAAAGGCCGTATTGTTGCTACTAATATTGATTTTGTTGGGATAGATACGACCAAGGTTTGTGTCCAAAACATCTTGCGTGTAAGAAATTGAATAGGTCATGTGGTTGATGCTCAAACCAAGTCCCAACCATGGTTTTACACGGTTTTCATATTTTAAATGAAAAGGGCCTGTTCCTAAGGCTTTATAGTTCTTTTCAGTGCTTAAATAATTAAAGAAAAATTTTGGCAAGTTAGGAAATCCAGCACCCACGCTTATGTGGTTTTGCCCAACTTGAGCAAATGAAAACGTAATTTGTGTTACAAATAAAAACCCCAGCAACTTTAATTTCATGCCTCAAAAATAAGGGTTAAATTCTATTCTTTTTCCGTTGCCAAATTCTTGGATTTTTCCATCGCTCCATGCAAGATTCCCGTTGATAAAGGTTTTGTCTATGCTGTATTGGAAAGTGTGGCCCTCAAATGGACTCCATCCGCAATGGTACAATAAATTTTTGCGCTCAACCAATTCAGCTTGTTTACGCACCAATACTAGGTCGGCAAAATAACCTTCTCTCAAGTATCCTCTTTCTTTTACCTTGAACAATATGGCAGGGTTGTGGCTCATCTTTTGAACCAGGAGTTCCAAACTGATTTTTCCTTGGGCATAAAAATCAAACATTGCCTGAACACTCTGCTGAACCAAAGGTCCACCAGATGGAGCGCTTACATAAGCTTGTTCTTTTTCTTCTATGGTATGCGGTGCATGGTCAGTCGCTATAACGTCAATGCGTCCATCCAATAAGGCTTTCCAAATACCTGCTCTGTCGTCGGCCGATTTAATTGCAGGATTCCATTTAATCCAATTGCCTTTTTCATCGTAGTCCTTGTCAGAAAACCAAAGGTGGTGTATGCAAGCTTCAGCCGTAATACGCTTGCTTTCCAATGGCTCTTGAGTAAATAATTCAGTTTCTTTTGCTGTTGAAATATGCAAAATATGCAAGCGTGTGCCGTGCTTTTTAGCCAATTCTACAGCCATACTGCTGCTTAAGTAACAAGCTTCTGCATTGCGGATTTGTGGGTGGTGGTTTGCATTTAATTTCTCGCCGTATTGCGCTTTGAATTGGGCCAAATTGCTTAATACTGTATGCTCATCCTCACAATGGGTAGCAATAATAGTCGGTGCATTTGCAAATATATGGTCGAGGGTTCGAGGACTGTCTACCAACATATTGCCCGTGCTACTGCCCATAAATATTTTTATGCCACAAGTGGTTAAAGGATTGGTGCGCATTACTTCCTCGTAATTGTCATTGGTAGTACCCATGAAAAAGGAATAGTTGGCCAAGGCGTTTTTGGCTGCTATTTGAAATTTGTCTTCTAGTAACTCTTGCGTAACAGCTTGCGGGTTGGTATTCGGCATTTCAAAAAAGCTGGTGACTCCACCTGCAACTGCTGCTCTGCTTTCTGAGTAAATATTGCCTTTATGGGTCAAGCCTGGCTCGCGAAAATGAACTTGGTCATCGATAGCACCGGGTATAAGAAATAAACCTTCAGCATCTATTACTTCCGCATTTGGATGGGAGATATTAGGGTCTATGCGCTCTATACGCTCGCCTTTGATGAGTAAATCGCCTACAGTGATTTTACCCTCATTCACCATTTGTGCTTGCTTGATAATTACCGATTTCATATCAACAAAGGTAATATTTCTTGGGTTTTAGATTTGAATTTTTAAAGTCAATTTTAGATTTAATTTTTTAATGATCAGAATCAATTTTTTAAATAGAAAATTCTTTGACATTTGTAAACGTATAAGGCATTTGAATAGACTAATTTAAAATTGAGGCATAAGACGTATAGTTAAAACTGCGGCAACGAAAGTAGCTGCAGTTTTTTTCTTTGATTTTGTTTTGAGTCCTCGGGTTCGTGAAAAATCTCTTGCATTTTATTAAGAAGACTTTCCACCTCTCAAAACATTTCTTTAATTTCGCAGCTTTATGATGAACCAAGAAGACCTGTTTAAAAACATTATTTCCCACAGCAAGGAATACGGATTTATTTTTCAATCAAGTGAAATCTACGACGGATTATCTGCCGTATACGACTATGGCCAAATGGGCGCTGAATTGAAAAAAAATCTACGTGATTTCTGGTGGAAAAGCATGGTTCAAATGCACCAAAATATTGTTGGAATTGATTCAGCAATTTTTATGCACCCAACCACTTGGAAGGCGAGTGGTCACGTTGATGCTTTCAACGATCCATTAATTGACAACAAAGACAGTAAAAAAAGATACAGAGCCGATGTGCTTATCGAAGAGCATGTTTCTAAAATAAGAGCTAAAGCTGATAAAGAAGTTGAAAAAGCTGCAAAACGTTTTGGTGAAACGTTTGATGAAACCATGTACCGTCAAACCAACCCGCGTGTGCTTGAGTACAATGCTAAAGCAGATGAAATTGAAAGCCGATTCAAAGCTGCTTTAGAGGAAAACCAATTGGATGAGGTAAGACAAATTATTATCGATTGTGAAATTGTTTGCCCAATTTCAGGAACAAAAAATTGGACTGAAGTAAGACAGTTTAACTTAATGTTCTCTACCCAAATGGGGTCTTTGTCTGATGATGCCAATACCATTTACCTAAGACCTGAAACAGCCCAAGGTATTTTTGTCAATTTCTTGAATGTACAAAAGACTGGCCGTATGAAAATTCCTTTTGGAATTGCCCAAACAGGAAAAGCTTTTAGAAATGAAATTGTTGCTAGACAGTTTATTTTTAGAATGCGTGAATTCGAACAAATGGAAATGCAGTTTTTTGTTCGCCCAGGTACTGAAATGACTTGGTACAACTATTGGAAAAATACCCGCATGAAATGGCACAGAGCTTTAGGTTTTGGAGATAAAAAACACAAGTTTCACGACCATTTAAAATTGGCCCACTATGCCAATGCAGCTGCAGATATTGAATTTGATTTCCCATTCGGTTTTAAAGAACTAGAAGGTATTCATAGCCGCACCGATTTTGATTTGAAAAAACACGAAGAGTTTAGCGGTAAGAAACTACAATATTTTGATCCTGAAATCAACGAAAGTTATGTGCCATACGTGGTTGAAACTTCCATTGGTTTAGATAGATTGTTTTTAGCCATTATGTCTGAAGCCTATAAGGAAGAAACCTTAGCAGATGGAAGCAGCCGTGTGGTAATGAAGTTCCCTTTTGCTTTGGCCCCAATTAAAGCTGCTATTTTGCCTTTGGTTAACAAAGACGGTTTGCCAGAAAAAGCTGAAGAAATTGTAAATCTTTTGAAATTCGATCACAATGTTGCAACAGAAGCAAAAGATGCCATCGGTAAAAGATACAGACGCCACGATGCTATTGGTACTCCGTATTGCATTACAGTAGACTATGAAACCATGGAAACCAATACCGTTACGTTGAGAAACCGCGACACCATGGAACAAGAGCGCGTGAACATCGAAGACCTTAAAAATATTTTAAACAACACAGTAAGTCTCTCATCATTGCTTGAGAAAAGTGCTGGTTTAAGCGAATAATTTTGTGATTAGTGGCATTTCAACTTTGGCTGATTACATGCATTTTGAAGGCATGGAAGCGGGTTGCGATGAAGCGGGTAGGGGTTGTTTGGCAGGACCAGTTTCTGCCGCAGCTGTTATTATTCCCAAGGGAGTGACTATTCATGGGCTCAATGATTCCAAACAATTAAGCGAAAAAAAACGCAAGGAACTGCGTTTGGAAATTGAAGAGAAATGCCACTGGAAAGTGGTCATGTTGGGTCCGGAAGTCATTGATAAAATTAATATTCTAAATGCGTCCATTCAAGCCATGCAATTGGCTCTCGATGGATTGTCCAATCCTTTCAAACATATATTGGTTGATGGCAACCGCTTTAAGCCCTATAAAGATATTCCTTACACGACGGTTGTAAAAGGCGATGGAAAATACAAAAGCATAGCTGCTGCATCTATATTGGCTAAAACCCACAGGGATGAATTGATGGAAAAATTGAATTTAGAATTCCCTGAATATGCTTGGGGGCAAAACAAAGGCTATCCAACTTCTATTCACCGAGCTGCTATTGCAGAGCATGGCAGCAACATTCACCACCGCAAAAGTTTTACGCTTTTAGCGAAACAAATTCCTTTGTTTTGATTTCTTAGAATATCATGGTTATACCACCAATGATGTTAAACCCGTAAACTGGATAGTTGTACCATCTTTGGTAGCGGTTGTTTAACAAGTTGTTGGCTTGAACAAAAGCAGAAAGTTTGTTTTTGAAACGGTAATCAATTCCCATTGAAATGTCATAAAACGCATCGATATTACTTGTGCTATTGGTCTTGTTATTGATGTCAATTGTCTTTTGTTTTTGAGCACCAAAGGCCATGATGTCAATATGCGGATACAATTTGTTTTTGATGTTAAAACGCATATTCATTTTTGCGTCTAGGTTAGGCAACTGCCAAGGGTAAGCTTGCTCAGTGATTTCATAATTGTAGAAATTGCCCAATACACCAATTCTAACTTTTTCGCTAAAGCTGTAGTTAAATGCTGCTGAAAATTTCAACAAACTAACTTGGGTATATAATATTGAAAAAGAATTAACCGCAAAATTTGAATCTTTACGGGTAACAAACAATGGCATTTTAGAAACGTCTGAATAAGCTATTTCAAACATCGCATCAGCACTCGCGCCCATTTTTGCATTGACACCTAAATAAGATTTTAGGTTCTCGTACATATTGGTTAATTCGTATTGAGAGGTAAATGGATTGCTGTTGATAATGTTTCTTAAACTTTGTTTTTGGTAACGACCATCTATTCCAGCATATAAGTTGGCAACGCCTTCTATTAATGGGTAATTAACTTTGATTACTGGATTGAAATAAGGAACAGCAGAGTCTTTGCCGTTAATGAATATTGAGGTGTTAAAACCAGCTGTGATTTGCAAACCTTCGTATTCAAATTCAAAACGAGGATCTATTTGAATGAACAATCTTTTAATGCTGCTTAAACTGTCCCATTTAAACGTGTTGTAGTCAATTCCCAATACAGCGCTTAGTTGACAATTTTTAAGGTCGTTGAAGTTTGGAATATTGCCATATAACTTGGTGTTAAAAGCATATTGATTTTCCAAGGCCTTATCGATTCCGAAATTGTAATAATTAAATTGACTGCGGTGTTTTAGTTTTTTCTTACTGCTTGCAGTGCTGTTGAAATAAGCTCTAGCATCAAATGTATTAATGGTACGGGAAAGATTGTCTGTTGTTTTTTCTAGTTTTTTACTGCTGGTGTCAAAACCATAGTAGTAGAATTTGTTTTGACGGTAGTTAACATCAATACCCAACTCACTGTTCTCTGTGAAAGTGCTGGCGTATCCTTTGAAATTATGGTTGCTGAAATCGGCAAATGAGCTGTTCAGATTTGAATTTGTTTGCAGAAAACGGTAATGCGCACCATAGCTGTATTTCTTGTTCTGTTTGTTGTTTAAATATATTTCAGCCAATGGGGTTCTAATATTTCCATAGCCCAGTTTAATAAAACTGTTTGGATAAACACTCTCGTTGTTGACAATCAAATCAGCCACTGGCATAGGGTTTACTATTTTTTCAGTGCTTACCTGATGGGCTTTGATTTGATAGGTGAAAACAGTAGGCTTTACTTGCGGTTTGTCAATTACAGGTACCGATTCAATTTTTTGTACATCCATGAATTTTGGTTTGTAAATGGCCTCAATTACAACCTGTCTATTGGTGGTAGTGTCCTTATCCCTTTGCGCTGAAACAGCGAATGGAATTGATGCAAGTAGAATAATCAGTGCGTTTTTCAACATAATACTTTACAAATAACGCACAAATTCAAGCAGTATTGCGCCAAAGGTATGCACAGAATGTTTACTTTTGTGGATATGGCTGAGATCAATAAAATTAGGCGTTGTTCATGGTGTGAACGCGACGATTTGTACCGCAATTACCACGATGAAGAATGGGGCGTGCCCTCGCACGACGACCGTTATTTGTTTGAATTGTTGGTGATGGAATTCTTTCAAGCTGGTTTGAGTTGGTACACCATATTATCCAAAAGAGAGGCATTCAAATTGGCCTTTGATGGCTTTGATGTTCATAAAGTATCTGCCTATAGCGATACAAAGATCGAAGCCTTGATGGGTAATAGTGGCATTATCAGGCACCGCTTAAAGATTCAATCAGCTGTAGAAAATGCTAAAAGGTTCATTGCTGTTCAGAATGAATTCGGTTCTTTCTCAAACTACATTTGGTCGTTTACCAAAGGGGAAACCATTAGAAATAAACCCGAAAGCTATACAGGCTTGCCTTCGAAAACCGAATTAAGCGATTTGCTATCAAAAGATCTGAAGAAAAGAGGGTTTAAATTTATGGGCAGCACAGTTTGCTATGCTTACCTTCAGGCGATAGGAGTGGTTGACGATCATTTTGACTACTGTTTTAAGTCTAAATAAGACATAATGACGCATTAATTTGCTTAAATATTTATTTTAAAGACATTTTGTCTTGTTTTTTGATTTGGAATTCGCTTTGAAAGAGATGAATTATAAAAATTAAATAAACAAGAATATGGTACATTTAAAATCAAGACCCGAATCACATTTAAGCGAAAGCTTTTTCCCACAATCTTTTAATTCAGTTATTAATGCGTTGTTAGATGAGCGCAGATCTGTGGCTGCAGATTATATGCCTTCTTCAGATATTATTGAAACTGATGCAGCGTTTGAAATTCAAATGGCTTTGCCAGGTGTAAAAAAAGAAGATGTTAAAATATCTTTGGAAGGAGAGTTATTAAGAGTAGAAGGAGAGAAGAAGCATGTTGAGGAAAGAACAGATGCGAGGTTCATTAAAAAAGAAATGAGTTTTGGCCGCTTCAGCCGAGCGTTTAAAATTGGTAAAGTTGAGTCTTCAAAGATTGAAGCAGAATTTGAGCATGGGATTTTAAAAATCACATTGCCAAAAAGAGCAGAAGAAAAGCCTGCACAAATTCAGATAAAGTAAGTTTTCATAGTAATAGTTTGGTTTTAGCCTGTTTGATTTATTCAAACAGGCTTTTTTTTTAAAATAGTTTAAAAACCAGAATATGAATACCCTATTGAAAGAAAGGTCTCTTTTGTTCTTAAATTATCGTAAAATTTAAATTAATTTATTGTTTTTGTTTTTTTTAGAACTTTAATAACCTATCTTTGTAGCATACTGCAAGGGTTGTTCCTCAGTACGATTAATTTTAAAAGACAAATGAACATTTACGTAGGTAATCTTAGCTTCCGTGCGAGCGAGCAAGATGTACAAAACCTTTTCGCCCAATTTGGTGAAGTTAGCTCAGCAAGAATCATCAAAGACAAATTCACAGGCCGTTCACGCGGATTTGCTATCGTTGAAATGAACGATGACTCATCAGCAAACGCTGCGATTGCTGCACTTCACGAAAAAGAATTTATGGAAAGAAACCTAGTTGTTAACGAAGCTAGACCAAGAGAAAACTCTGGTAATGGTGGTGGTGGCAACTTTAACCGCGGTGGCGGAGGTGGAAACAACAGAAGATATTAATTTTCGAAAACCTCTTAAAAATGGCCCTGTAACTTTATTGTTACAGGGCTTTTTTGCTTTTAATACCAATGGTTTCAAGGCTTTTAGGACAGACTTAAAAAAATGTTGATAGTTTTGACTTTTTATTGAATAAAAATCCATACTTTTGCAGCAAATTTTAAAACCCTTATTATTCAATGGCAAATACCGGAAAAATATCACAAGTGATCGGACCAATTGTGGACGTCAACTTTAGTGAAGAAGGCTCAGTGCTTCCTAGAATCCTAGATGCGTTAAGCGTTAACAAACCAGACGGAACAGTTGTAGTGCTTGAAGTACAACAACACCTTGGTGAGAAAACAGTTAGAACCATCGCAATGGACAGTACTGACGGATTGGTACGTGGTTCTCAAGTAACCGATTCAGGAAAACCAATCTCGATGCCAGTAGGTGACGAAATTAAAGGTCGTTTGATGAATGTTGTTGGTGAAGCCATCGACGGTATCAGCGTTCTTGAAAACAAAAACAGCAGAGCTATTCACGCTGCTGCTCCAACATTTGATAATTTATCAACTTCAACTGAACCTCTTTACACTGGTATTAAAGTAATCGACTTACTTGAGCCATACGCTAAAGGTGGTAAAATCGGTTTGTTCGGTGGTGCTGGTGTTGGTAAAACAGTATTGATCATGGAACTAATCAACAACATCGCAAAAGCATACGAAGGTATGTCAGTGTTTGCTGGTGTTGGTGAGCGTACCCGTGAAGGTAATGACTTACTTCGTGAGATGATTGAATCTGGCGTTATTAAATACGGTGAGGAATTCGCTCACAGTATGGAAGAAGGCGGATGGGATCTTTCTAAAGTAAACAAAGAAGAATTGAAAAAATCTCAAGCAACTCTGGTTTTCGGACAAATGAACGAACCTCCAGGAGCACGTGCTCGTGTGGCCTTATCAGGTCTTACTGTTGCTGAATATTTCCGTGATGGTGATGGCGAAGGTCAAGGAAAAGATATCCTTTTCTTTATCGACAACATCTTCCGTTTCACTCAAGCTGGTTCTGAAGTGTCTGCACTTCTTGGTCGTATGCCGTCTGCGGTAGGTTACCAACCAACACTTGCAACTGAAATGGGTGTGATGCAAGAACGTATCACTTCAACCACTAGAGGTTCTATCACATCTGTACAAGCAGTTTATGTTCCTGCGGATGACTTGACTGACCCGGCTCCAGCAACAACATTTACCCACTTAGATGCTACTACTGTATTAAGTCGTAAAATTGCTGAGTTAGGTATCTATCCTGCGGTTGACCCTCTAGATTCAACTTCAAGAATTTTATCTCCAGATGTATTGGGTAACGAACACTACAATACCGCTCAAAGAGTTAAACAAATCTTACAACGTTACAAAGAATTACAAGATATCATCGCTATCCTAGGTATGGATGAATTGAGTGAAGAAGATAAATTGGTTGTATCACGTGCTAGACGTGTTCAACGTTTCCTTTCTCAACCTTTCCACGTTGCTGAGCAATTCACCGGTTTAAAAGGTGTGTTGGTTGACATCAAAGATACCATCAAAGGTTTCAATATGATTATGGATGGTGAAGTGGATGAATATCCTGAAGCTGCCTTTAACCTTGTTGGTACCATCGAAGATGCGATCGAAAAAGGTAAGAAAATGATGGCTGAAACAAGTAAATAATAACTTATGCAAGTTGATATTTTAAGCCCAGACTCAACCCTGTTCTCAGGTGAAGCCAAAGTAGTTACTCTACCTGGTGTCAATGGCAGTTTTCAAATCATGAACATGCACGCTCCAATGATTTCAGCCCTTGCTAAAGGAACTGTTATTGTTGACAACGGTAGCGAAAAACAAGAGTTCGCCGTTAACGGTGGAATTATTGAAGTGGTTGACAATAAAATTGTCATACTTGCTTAAACTACCATATTAAGAATTTAAAAAGCCCGATGTTTTCATCGGGCTTTTTTTATGGC
>JAOASJ010000001.1 GCA_030158725.1 Bacteroidia bacterium | reverse complement strand
TAATCCACCAAATGAAACTCAACATCTTTGTTGTTGATATTTACAATGACCCAAGCTTCGTGGTTTTTTAAACGTAAGATTTTGCTTTTGTTTTCTTGGGTGGTGTTAGCAGGCTTGAATACGATGTACAATTTGTCGTCGCTTAAATCCCAAGTGCCTGTCTCTACATAGTTAAGTAAATTGTAGGCTCTATAGGAAAGGCGGTAATTGTCGTCGTTTTTTAAATTCAATTCATAATTAACAAAACCAGTTTTATAGAAATCAGTTTTATCAACCCCTTCTTCATAGGCTTTGTCAATAAACCAGGTATTTACCGCTCTAGCCTTTTTAGAACGAAAACTCATTTTGGGCCCATCTTCATATATACAAGAGGACATAAATACCGTGGCGGAGAAAATTAGTAAGTAGATGTTTTTTAATTTCATTTGTTACAAAAATAATTTTTTTATTGGGATTAATTCGCTTTTTTTGAAGCAATTAGTTTTAAACATTATGAACTTTATAGCCATTTTAGTCGCAGCCATTATCCCTTTGTTAGTGGGATTTATTTGGTACAACCAAGCCGTTTTTGGAAAAGTATGGATGAATGCCATAGGCATAGATCCGGAATCTATTAAAGATGAAAAACCAAATATGGCCTTGATCTTTGGACTTTCTTTTTTGTTTGCATTGATGCTAGCTATGTCACTAAATCCAATGGTTATTCACCAAATGGGTATTGGCTCTTTATTACAAGGTATGAAAGAGGCAGAAGCTGATGGTGCAAAAATCGAATTATTAGTAAACGGTGTTTCTGTAGATTATGCAAGCCGATTCAGAACCTTCGGTCACGGTGCTTTACACGGATTTATCGGGGGGCTTTTTGTAGTTATCCCAGTTATTGGCACCATGTCATTATATGAAAAAAGAGGATTTAAATACATCGCTATTACAGGCGGATATTGGATCGTTTGTTTCATGTTAATGGGTGGTGTGATTTGCGGATGGAAGTAGTGTAAGTCTGCAGAAAGCTTTCTGCAGACTTAAGCAAGAGC